>JAVXWV010000643.1:0-12959 GCA_032230775.1 Mycobacterium sp.
GCCGATGCTGACCACCGACACGTGGATCGGCAGCCAGTAGGACTGCAGGGCGGGCATGACCGGGGCGGCGTTGGTGTAGAGCCAGCGGCCCGACACGGTCAGCAGGATCAGGACCGGAACGAGCACGAACACCCACAGCGCGCGGTACTGCGGCCTGCGCAGCACCACCGCGGCCGCAATCAGACCCGAGAAACACGTCAGGTTGATGAACTCGTACATGTTGCCCCACGGCACCCGCGCGGTGGCCAGGCCTCGCAGCACGATGCACACCAGCAGCAGCCCGATGCCGACGTAGACCAACGCCAGCCCGGCCTTGCCGACGCGCTCGTCGAGCGGGCGCTTTGGCTCCGCGGCGACGACACCCGGTGTCGAGCTGTCGGCGCCGACGGTGACGCTCACGTTGGATGTCGCCGCCGCTGCGGCTCCGACCAACTCGCGGCTCTCAACCTTGCGGCCACGGCTGTACGCCAGCTCGACGGCGAGCAGCAGCAGCGCCACCACGAGCACCACCACCGACGAGGTGAAGGCCCAGTCGGAATAGCGGGCCAACCCGATGTCGACGTGCTCGGTATTCATGCCTCCACTCCCGCTCGCTCCGGTCCTCGCTCGTCCCTCGCTGCGATCCTCACTCGCGGTCGTCTTCGGGTGTTCATGTGACCTTCTCTCCTGACACTGCAGGCGCATCTGGAATGTCGGCCAGCAGGCGCTGCGTCAACCGCTCGAACTCGTCACCCCAGCCGGAGTTGTCGGTGCGCGCCAGGCCGCCCAGCTCGACGCTTACCGTACCCGGGCCAGCGGGTGTCAGCCGAACCCAGACCCTGCGCCGCCGCACCACCAGCGACACCAGCAGACCGGCCATCATGGTCAGCGCGAACACCAGCACCCACACCTGAGCCGGATCGTGGGACACCTGGACGTTGATGAACGGCACCGCGCCGTCGAACCGCACGACGGTGCCGTCGTCGAGGCGGGTGTCCTGGCCTGCGCGCAGGTTGACCCTCGCCTTCTTGGTGAGGCGGTTCTGCTCGATGAGCCGGGGATCAAGCGAGAACAACGACTGCGGTCTTCCGGTGTCCAGGCCAGTGTCGCCCTTGTAGATGTCGATGGCCACGGCCGGGTTGTTCAGCGCGGGGTAGCTCGACGACAGCAGCGTGCCGTCGAGCTGCTCCGTCGGGGCGAACAGTCCCTGGATGGCGATCTGGTTCTTGCGTCGCTCGTCTGGATTGGGATAGCTGCCGCCCGGCGGATCGAAGCGCATCGCGCCGGACGAAAGCAAGGTGATCTGGTTTTCCGGCCGGAACTGCAGCGTCTGCGTGCGGGTTTGCCCGTCGGGGAAGGTGACGGTGAACGTCGGGGCGTAGCCGTGGCCTTGCAGGTACACCCGGTCGCCGCCGACGCGCAGCGGCTCGTTGACCTTCAGGTGGTACGGCCGCCAGGTGTCGGTGTCGAGGTCGGAGCCCGCCTGGTAGTCGATGTTGGCGGCGAACGATACAGCCTGACCGCTTGGCAGGTAGTGGGCCTGGAAGTCGTTGACCCGCAAGCAGATCGGGAACAGCGACGTGCCGTCCACGGTGTTGCCCGCCCGGAAGGAGTCGAACGCCGCAGGCGACGCCGAGCAGAACCCGGGGCCGCTGTCGGCGACGACGATGACGTTGCCCTCGTACCCGAACAGCTTCCCCGCGGCCACGGCGACGAGCAGGCCCAGCAGCGAGAAGTGAAAGACGATGTTGCCGAACTCGCGCAAATAGCCCTTCTCAGCGGATATTTCGGTGATCGCGTCCTTTTGCGTGCTGACGCGACGCCAACCGCGCAGATGCCCCGAGACGACGGTGGCGACGGCGTCAGGTTCGCCGGAGACCACGGCGGTGTGGTGCTTGGGCAGTCGGCCGAGGTTGCGGGGCGCGGCGACAGGGGCGGCGCGGAGGGTGCGCGCGTGCTCGATCAGTCGCGGGGTCAGGCAGCCCACCAACGAGATGAACAGCAGCGCATAGATAGCCGTGAACCAGAAACTGGAGAACACCTCGAATGCCTGCAGCCGGTCCAGCCACGGCCCGATGGTGGAATGTTCGGCGATGTACTGCTCGACCTTGAACTCGTTGAGGCTGCGCTGCGGCAGCAGGGCGCCCGGGATGGCGCCAAGCGCGAGCAGGAACAGCAGCACCAGCGCGGTGCCCATCGACGTCAGGGTCCGCCAGGTGTTGCGCATCAGCGCGAGCAGACGCAAAAGCCCCCCGACACGCCGGTTTTCGGGTGCTTTGGCGTCTGCTCGCGAGGAAACGTTCGTCATATCGGCAACGTCACGTCGCTGACGAACGCGTCGCGCACCCAGGACACGAAGTCATTCCATAACCCGGTCACCAGCGCGGTGCCGACGAGGATCAGCAGCACCCCGCCGAAGATCTGGATACCGCGCGCGTGGCGCCGCAGCCAGCCGAGGCCGTGCACCGCGCGCGCGGAGCCAAAGGCCAACAGCACGAACGGAATTCCCAGCCCGAGGCAGTAGGCGATCACCAGCGCGACACCGCGGGCCACGTTGGCGCCGTCGGTGGCCGATGCGACGGCGATCACACCCGTCAGCGTCGGGCCGAGGCACGGTGTCCAGCCCAGTCCGAAGACCGCGCCCAACAGCGGGGCACCCGCGAGCGTGGAGACCTGCCGCGGCGTGAACCGGGCCTCGCGTTGCAACGCAGGGATGAAGCCGACGAACACCAGGCCCATCACGATCGTGATCACCCCGCCGATGCGCTGTAGCAGAATCTGATTGCCGATCAGCGACGTCGTCATCCCCAATACGGCGACCGTGCCGAGCACGAAAACCGTTGTGAAGCCCGCGACGAACAACGCCGCCGCCCCCGCAACGCGCAGCCGCGCCGCTCGAACCGCGACCCGGCCCGGCTGCTCCTCCACCCCGACGATCGCAGCTAGATAGGACAGGTAGCCGGGGACAAGAGGCACCACGCACGGCGAGGCGAACGACACCAGGCCCGCCAGCAAGCACACGCCGAACGCGGTCAGTACCGGTCCTGCGGCGGCGATTTCGGCGAACCCGGTCACGTCTTCGGCCCTGGCTCGGCCGCCAGCCGCTCCACGACGGGCTGCAGGTCCTCGGCGAGCAGTTCACGAAGGAACACCGCGGCGACCCGGTGCTGGCGGTCCAGCACCACGGTGGACGGGATGACAGTGGTCGGGTACTTGCCGCCGAACGCGATCATGGTCCGCATCGGCGGGTCGTAAATGGACGGAAACGTGACCTTGCGGTCGACAATAAAATCCTGAGGAGCGTTCCTATTGTTGTCGCGGACGTCGATGCCAAGAAATTCAACACCCTGCGCGCGGGTGGCGTCGTACACCTTCTGCAGCTGGGTGATCTCGGTGCGGCACGGTCCGCACCACTGCCCCCACACGTTGATCACCACGACCTTGCCGGCGAAGTCATCGAGCGAGACCGTCTTGGCCGGGTCCATCAGCTCGGGTCCGGCCAACGGGCCTGGGCGGCCACGTCTTTCGGGCGGATCATAGAGGATGTCGGTCTTGCCGCCTGGCGCCACGAACTCGAACGTGCCGCCCTGCGCTACGGCGTCGTGACCGGTGGAGCAGCCAGCCAGCGCGACCATCGCCGCGCTCGCCATGGCCACGAGCCGCTTCACTTCCCGGCCAGCTCCGCGTATCCCCAGCCGACGTAGGAATCGCCATGGAAGTAGAACGACGTCAGCGACGCCAGGTTGCACAGGCGACGCGTCGGGAAGTGGTGCAATGGCTGGCCCGTCATCGCCCGCCGCAGCGTCTCGACGGGAAGCTGGTGGCTGACGCACACCGCTTCATGGCCCGCAGCCTTGGTCCGTGCCCGGTGCAGCGCCGCCTTCATTCGTACCGCGATCTCCGCGTAGGGCTCCCCCCAGGACGGTGTGCGTGGATTGCGCAGGTACCACCAGTTGCGGGGATCACGAAGGGCGCCGTCACCCGGTGAGACACGTTGGCCCTGAAAGACGTTCGTCGATTCGATCAGGTCGTCGTCGGTGTCGATTGGGAGGCCCAACCCCGCTGCAATCGGCTCCGCGGTCTCCTGCGCGCGCTCCAGGGGCGAGGCGACCACGTAGACGATGTCTCGGGCAGCCAGCCAGTCGGCAACCGCCTGCGCCTGAGCCCGGCCCCGTTCCGACAGGTGGTAGTCGGGCAGGCGACCGTACAGGATCTTGTCCGGGTTGTGGACCTCGCCGTGACGCATCACGTGCACGATCGTCTTCTCGGTCATGCCGGTTTTGTCGCTTCCGCTGCGGCACGGGCGGCGTCGGGCAGAGCATCGGCGATGCGCTCGAAAGCCTCATCATCCAGAACGGTTGAGACGAACCACGTTTCGTATGCGCTCGGCGGCGGGTAGACACCTGCGTCGAGCAGGGCGTGGAAGAACGGCGGGAAGCGCCATGTCTCGCTCGCACGTGCAGCAGCGAAGTCGTGCACCGGCTCATCGGAGAAGAACACGCTAAGCATGTTCCCTGCGCGCTGAACCTGGTGTGCCACACCGGCTTCCGTCAGCGCCTTGCCGAGCAGTCCAGCCAGCCGATCTGCGTTGACGTCCAGCGCGGCATACGCGGCGTCGTCGGCGGCCCGCAGCGTCGCCAGCCCGGCAGCCATCGCGACCGGGTTGCCCGACAGGGTGCCCGCCTGATACACCGGCCCGAGCGGCGCCAGCCGCTCCATCACCTCGCGGCGGCCGCCGAATGCTGCGGCGGGCAGCCCACCGCTCATCACCTTGCCGAAGGTGAACAGGTCGGCGTCGACGGGATCGACGCCGTACCAACCCGATCGGCTCACCCGGAAGCCGGTCATCACTTCGTCGGATATCAACAGCGCGCCGTGGTCGGCGGTGATGCGGCGCAGCGCAGCGTTGAAGCCGGGCAGCGGCGCGACGGTGCCCATGTTGCCCGCACTGGCCTCGGTGATTACGCAGGCGATCTCGTCACCGAATCGTCCGAACACGTCTTCAACAGCGGGAATGTTGTTGTACGGCAACACGATCGTGTCGGCGGTCGCGGCGCCGGTCACTCCCGGCGATGACGGCAGCCCCAGCGTGGCGACGCCGGAGCCCGCGTCAGCCAGTAACGCATCGCTGTGGCCGTGGTAGCAGCCGGAGAACTTGATGATCTTGGCCCGGCCGGTGTAGCCGCGGGCCAGCCGGATCGCGCTCATGGTGGCCTCGGTGCCGGAGTTGACCATCCGCAGCCGCTCGACGGGGGCGACGCGGCCGATGACCTCGGTGGCCAGCTCGGTCTCCGACGGCGTGGGCGCACCGAAAGACAGGCCGTCCGCCGCGACGCGCTGCACCGCCTCGACGACGGCCGGGTGGGCGTGGCCAAGAATCATCGGCCCCCACGAGCAGACCAGGTCGACGTAACGGTTGTCGTCGGCGTCGGTCAGCCAGTACCCTGCCGCGGAAGTGATGAACCGCGGTGTGCCGCCGACCGAGGAAAAGGCCCTCACCGGCGAGTTCACCCCGCCCGGGATGACGGCGCACGCGTCGGCGAAGAGCGCAGCGGAGGCCGCTACCGACATCGGGGTGCGGTGCATGACCACTAGTGTTCCAGCACGCGCCAAGCCGTCAACTACAGGGTGTAGTGGTTCAGGCCTTGGGAGTCAGGGCGAAGGTGGGGTGGTCAGCGTCGGACGGAAGCTGTTTCCAGTAGCCCTCGACCACCTTGCCTGCCAGCGGCCGGTAAGCGGCTATGATCGGCCCCCGCTGCTCGACGGGGATCTCGCTGGCGACGTACTTCTGTGTGCCGACCATGACATCGGGGATGGCGCGGACGTTTTTCACCCACTCCGTCTCGCCGCGGGTCGACACCAGGTACTTGACACCGTCGAGTTCGGGCACGACCACGGGGATTTTCTGGGGCTGCTTGCTGACGCGTTTTGTGACGATGAGTGTTTCGCTGCCGCCGACGCCGGTCGCCATCGCGATCCGGTTGAAGATCTTGGCGGTGAACCACGGGGGCTTGAGGTAGGCCATGACGTACGAGTTTGATGGTCGTCATGCAACTTCCGCAATGGCTGGCGCAATTCAACCGGGCATGTCACTAACCCGATCCAGCGGCTGTGGGCCGGCTGGGCGCCGACGATGGGGATTCTCGAGCACGTGGGCCGCAAGTCGGGCACGCAGTTCCGAACACCGTTGACGGTGTTCACGACCGACATCGACGGACAGGCTGGCGTGGCCATCCTGCTGATGTACGGCCCGAACCGGGACTGGCTGAAGAACGTCACCGCTGCCGGCGGCGGCCGATAAAGCGCTACGGCAAAACTTTTAGCGTGCAGGACCCGCGCGTGATGCCGAAGGCCGAAGCCCTTCCGGTGGTGAAGGCGTCGATGCGCCCCCTTTTCGCGCGGATGCCGGTCGAGCAGGCGGTGCTGCTCACACGCGCAGACTGACCCGGGCCCGGATCGGGCGCTTGGCGACCGTGGTGAATGGCACGTCGCAAAGGAAATCCTTGTCAACGGACCGGATCTCCATGGCCCTGACGATGGTGGCAAGCGCGAGGGTGGTTTCCAGCCTCGCGAAGTGCTCGCCGATGCACGGACGTCCTCCCCCGAGGAACGGGAGGAATTGCCACCGGTCGCGGCCCTTGGAGTTTTCGGGGTTGAAGCGCTCGGGGTCGAATTCCATAGGGTTGGGCCACAGGGCCGGATCATGATGCAGGCCATAAAGGCCGAGGGCCACCAGGCTTCCGGCCTCGACCCGGTACCCATCTACGGCGATGTCACGCGTGGCCAATCGGGCGACGCCTGCGGCAGGCGGACACAGCCGCAACGCCTCGTGCAGCACCTGAATGGTGTACGTGAGCCGGGGCACGTCATCCGGTGTCAGCTCCCGATCGCCGATATCGGCGGCCTCGGCGGCGACGCGGTCCTGTATCTCAGGGTGGTGTCCCAGCGCCCACAGCGAGTAGGTGAGTGCCGTCGCGGTCGTGTCGTGGCCTGCGAGCATGAAGATCAGCAGATCGTTCGAGATGTCCTCGTCCGAGATCGGCTGCCCGGTTTCCGGATCCGTGGCTGCGATCAGCGCCTGTACCAGCGGCGCATCGCGGGTCGGATCGGCGCGGCACGCTCGCACCATGTCGTCGGTGACCCGACGCATCGACGCCACCGCCTCGCGCGCTCGGCGGCGCGCCGGAGTCGGTAGCCATCGCGGTGCGCGCACCGGCCGCAATGCGCGGTCGGCGGTGTAGGAGGACGCGACGTGCATGCACTGGGCGATCGTGTCTGCCCGCTCGTTGAGGTCGATACCCAGAACGGACCGTCCCAACGACCGCATGGCGACCCGGCGGCACTCGACGTCGAGATCGACTTCACCGCCGTCATGCCAACGGTCGACGAACATCTGTGCAGCCCTTGACATGTGGTCGCCAAAGTTTCGGACGTTTTGCTTGGTGAACACCGGTTGCAGTGCGCGCTTGCGCGGCCGCCACTGCTCGTTGGGCAGGACGAACAAGCTGTCGCCCGCCATATTCCGCACTTCCTCGTGAATGATGCATCGCTCGGAAGACGCGTCGCTGCGTCCCAACACGTCGCGCATCCCGTTCGGCGACATGACGGCCACAATCGGCGGGAAGATCCACTTCGGTGCGAACTTGATACGCGTGATGGGGCCGCTGGCATCGCGTATCGCTACCTGCCCGGTGTCGAGAGTCCGCACCAACTTCAACAACTGCCGAATCGGCAGCGGGTTCCTCGGCACCAGCGGCAGCGCGCTGACGTCAACTATGTCGGTGGTCGTCGGATTCATGTCGCAGTCCAGCTGAGGGTTTCGCCTTCACCGCTAATCATCGCCGTACCCGGCATCACGCGCAGCCGATACGGGCTCAATCGCAACGCGGCGAATTGATCCGACGTGGGGCCGTCGGCCCACATCGGAATGATGGTCGGGTCATAGCCCACCGGCTCGGGGCCATTTGCGAACTTGTTCCAGACCTCGGTGCAGGTCTCGTCGTCGTGGTACCACTCCACCAAACACTCCGCGGCGCAGGTGTCGTGTGTCGTGGTCCAGTAGCTGACCGCCATCTCCGGGTGAACGGCGAGGTGCGCCCTCTTCACCGGGCTTGGCACCGTGGCGATCCAGCCGAACAGATCGGTGCCGTCCCACTCCCAGAAGGGGTGCAGGATGCGGGTGCGGGGCCGACTGTTTTCGTCGACCGTGGCGACCGACGCCCACACGATCGAGTGGGCCATTTCTATGAACGACGGCGCTATTCGCCCAAGCGAGGTCACGCCTGCCAACCCTAGGCACTAAGAGCACCGCTCGAAGCGTTACTCCTCTAGCTTCTTGCGGAATTCCTCGGTCTTGCGGTACTCGACCTTGCCTTCTTCTGCGGTGGTTTCGGTTTTGCCTTTGTCTTTGTCATCGACCCACTCGGTGACGGCGGTCCCGGACACCGTCCCGCCGCTGCCTGGCAAGGTGGTTGTCTGAGGGTTCTCCTCATAAGACTTGGCCATTTCCCTGGCCTTTTCTTTGTGCTCTTCGGTGACTTCCGGCTTCTCGGTGCGTTGCTGTCCTTCGGTACCCATGCGCTACGGCTGCCCGATGGTGTCACGTATCAAACACAGCACAGCTAACGAGCCGGTACCGCCTGCAGTGCGAGAGGAAGACTGGGCAGGAAATGCCGGGTCGCGAACGCGCGGATGTCGTCGGCGGTCTCCAGAGGCTGCGAGCTGGGCAGCAGAAGCACCATCGCGGCGTAGCGAAGGATTGTGTCGGCCAGCTCGGTGACGGCCTGCTCCCCGATCCGCTCGGCGACGCGGGTCGGGAAGATGGTGCGCAGCGCCTCGGCCATTCGCTCGATCGCCGCGTGATAATGAGTGGCGGCCAGCTCGATCACCAGGCCGGGCTCGTCGGTGATCATCCGGTCCAGCACCCGGTGGCGACGGAACTTCATGATCGACAGCGTGAACGCTTCGACGTAGTAATTCGATTGCGGTGCGGCATTTTTGAGTTCGACGGCGATATCGGCGAACAGCCGGACGTTCTCGCGCTCGATGACCGCGGCGACCAGTTCGTCCTTGTTGGAGAACCGCCGGTAGATGGTCGTCCGGCTGACCCGCGCCCGTCGGGCGACATCGTCGAGGGCGACCCGGCGGAACCCATGCTGCTCGAACTCGGCGACAGCGGCGTCGAGGATGGCTTCTGTGGTGGGATCAGCCCCTTGCATAGCCCTTTAGGGCATACCCGTTGTAGCGCAGTCGCATTGGGAGATGATCCCACAGCCAGTTCACCGGGCGCGACCGCCACAGGGCGGCAAAGCGCTGATACCGCCGCTCCTGACGATCACTCCACGGCAGCCCGAGCAGGTCGCGTGTCCGCGGCGGCATGCCACCGGTGGTCAGGAATGCGGCCACCGGATTGAAGAATGGTGCGATCACGCCCCACACGGCGGGAGGGACACCCTTCGGGCACGGAAAGCCTTTGGTGACATAGCCGACGCCGTATTTCGCGGTCGGGTGCGCGACGATGATCTCCTCGATCATGCGGTCCCAATACCGTTCGAACGCACCATAATCCGCGGGCATCGGCCGGTCGCTGACACCGTAGCGCCGGTACCAGGTCTTGGACTCGAGGTAAATCTGTTCCTTGTCTTCGCGGCTGAGCCGCTTGACGAAGGTGTCTGCGAAGTACAGGACCTGATCGACGAACGTGGCGTGGGCCCAGAAGTAGGTGTCGGGATCGAGGGCGTGATAGCGACTGCCAGCCCCATATTCGCTGGGCATGTTGCCCTTGATCTGGGTGTGGAAGTCGCGGACCTGTTGGCCGGGGTTGTCGCCATCGGCGCCGTAGACCGTGTTGTAGATCGGGGGCAGTGATCGCTTGACCCGGGCCGCGGTGTCGTCGAAAAACACCGAGTGGTCCAGCACGCCCTGGCCGAGCTCGGCCAGCATGTTCTGCAGCACTGCAGGCCGTGGGCCGATGAGGAACATCCGGTTGTCGCCGAAATAGCGCCACACCAGCGACTCCGGTCCCAACGGCAGGGCGTCGACCTGCTGAGGCTGCTGCGCGAGCTCGGTCATGGGGAACAGTGTTACAGATTTCGCACTTTGTACCAACCCCTGCGCGGTGTGATGCCGATCGCACATGGTTTGAGCTGCAGGCATATCCTCGACAGCCTCTACTGTCGATAGAACCGAGGACCGCCGGTGAGTGGCACCACCAAGCGCCTGAGCCCGCAAGACCTGCTCTTCTTATACGGCGAAACTCCCAGCTCGATGATGCACGTCGCGGTGCTGATGCCGTTCACTCCGCCGGCCGACTCGCCCGCCAGCTATCTGCGACAGATGTTCGAGGACACCCGCCACCTGGACGTGGTCGCCCCGTGGAACCTCAAGCTGTCCCATCCGCGGATGCTGTACCGGCCGGACCAGTCCTGGGTGGTCGACGACAACCTCGACATCGACTACCACGTGCGCCGCTCGGCGCTGGCCAGCCCCGGCGACGAACGCGAACTGGGCATCCTGGTCTCCCGGCTGCACAGCCACCCCATCGACTTCACCCGGCCGCCGTGGGAACTGCACTTCATCGAGGGACTCGAGGGCGGGCGGTTCGCGATCTACATGAAGATCCATCACTCGCTGGTGGACGGCTACACCGGAACGAAGATTCTCGAGCGCAGCATGTCGACCGACCCGACGCGCAGGGACCAGCCGCTGTTCTTCAACGTTGGGCCACCGACAAAGCCGCGCGACGGCGCTCAGGCGCCCTCGCGCAACCCCATCATGAGTCTGCTCGGCGGTGTCATCGACGGCACCAAGTCGGTGCTGAATGTCGGAAAGGCGTTGTACAACACCCAGATCCGCAGTGACGACGACTACGGGCATATCACCAACTCGTTGCAGGCCCCGCATTCGATCCTCAACGGCCACATCAGCCGCAATCGTCGCTTCGCCACCCAGGTCTATCCGCTCGAACGCCTGAAAACGATTGGCGCCAAGCACGGCGCCACCGTCAACGACGTCGCCCTGACGATCATCGGCGGCGGGCTCCGTGCGTTCCTCGACGGGCTCGGCGAGCTGCCCGAAAAGCCGTTGGTCGCATTCCTTCCCGTCAACGTCCGACCCAAGGGCGATGTCGGCGGCGGCAATGCCGTCGGAACGATATTGGTCACCATGGGCACCGACATCGCCGACCCGGTCGAGCGCCTGACCGCGATCACCACATCGACCAAGGCGTCGAAAGCGCAGCTGCAGACCATGTCGCCGAACGAGGTGATCGCCTACAGCGCGGCGCTGATGGCGCCGTCGGCCTTGCAGCTCACCAGCGCGATGACCGGGGTCACCCCGCCGTTGCCGTTCACCTTCAACCTGTGCGTGAGCAATGTCCCTGGGCCGCGAGAGACGCTGTACCTCAACGGAAGTCGGTTGGAGGCGGCGTACCCGGTGTCCATCCCGATACACGGCATGGCGCTCAACATCACGCTGCACGGTTACGCCGACATGCTGAATTTCGGATTCGTCGGGTGCCGCGACGCGCTGCCACATCTGCAACGGCTCGCGGTCTACACCGGCGACGCGCTCGACGAGCTGGAGAAGTTGGCCTGAGCGCTAGTTCGGCGCAGGCTTGGTGCGGCGCCACCGCGCCACCCCGAGAACCGCAAGCACCCCTGCCACCGTCGCGAGAAACAACGACAGCACCAGCAGCGGCGGGCTGTAGACGACCGATGTCGTCATGGGTTGACCGTCGAGCACCGGCGCCACCTCCACCGTCGACCTGGCTGCCAACCAGCTCAGCACGCAGCCGACTGCCGCGACCACGGCAAGCACCAGTTCGATCCTGGCCCTCATGACACCGTTTCCGGTGGGATGCGCTCTTCCAGCAAGTGCGTCAGCGCGGCCCGCAGTGCCTCGTGCTTACGCGCCCACGCCTGGACGGTGCGATCGTTGGTCAGCTTGAGGCCGATGCCGGTGCGTCGTCGCGGTACACCCGTCAACTCCCCAAGCGCACGCGCCGACTGCCACTTCGGCTCGTCGGGCCCCTTCGGCTCGGGGTAGACCCGCACGATGTCGCCGACACCGAGGCGTTCCGTGCCTTGACGCAGATACTCGGGCGTCAACTCCACGGAGGTGTGGATGCGCGCTGCCTTGACCTGAATCGCGAGGAAGCCGGTAACCAGCACCAAGAAAATGCCAGGAACCAGCAGTTGGATGCCGTAACCCGAGGACATCTGAATCAACGCCATAGCGACCGCCGAAAGGGGACCTGCCAGCAGCCAATACCAGCTGGCGCCCTGCTCATAGAACAGCACCTCGGCAGGCGCAACGCTCTCGGTCACAGATCCTCGCCTGTCTGGAACCAGTCCGCCGCCGAGGGCCGCGTGATCAGCACCGTTCCGGCGACCAGCGGAAGCACCGCAAGCAGCGTCAAAGTGGCGACAGCGCCTCCCAGCATCACCGCCGCTACCCCCAATATCGACGTCAGGACAACGATCGTCATCGACAGAGCGATCGCTGCCCGGCGGAAGCGGCTGTCACCGTTCCTGGTGCGTCCCGCCGCGTATGCCACGCAGGCACCGGCGAGGGCGGTGATAACACCAGCGCCTCGGTATGCGACCGGAATGTTCACCGTGGCGGCCATCAGGCCGCCAACGATCAACAGAACCGCGGCGACCTCCCAGCACCAGAATGCGGCGGTGACGACACGCGGTCGCGGCTGTGGGGCTGTCATGTCCGGGTCAGCCTAACGGTTCACCGAGTGAAGAAGGCGTGGGCGTCCTTGCGATGCAACAGGAACACGCCGCCCGCGATCAGCACCGACCCGACGATCGCGGTAATGGCGTAGGTGATCGCCGCCGTTGGGGGTCGGTCCACGGTGAACAGGCTGGTCGCCGTGTACACCACCGACGCGATTCCGCCGCCCGTCAACAGCGTGCGCGCCCACCGGTAACCGTGTCGCATGAGAATCAGGAACGTCACCACGACCGCCGACA
>JAVXWV010000686.1:0-2582 GCA_032230775.1 Mycobacterium sp.
TCGGTCGGCCCGCTCATCGACGATGCGCTGAGGGCCGCGGTCGGTGCGACTGGAGGGTCCACTGGGGTCGCGTTCGTGGACTTCCCGATGGATCACGTCTTCGGCGAGGCCCACGATCCGGGCGGCGCCGGTGCCCTGGCCGACCCGCGTGTCGCGGTCAGGCCCGAAGGCAATGCCCTGGACGCTGCCGTGAGGCTGCTGGCCGAGGCCAAGCGACCGGTGATCATGGCGGGCACCAATGTGTGGTGGGGGCACGCAGAAAAGGCCTTGCGAACGCTGTCCGAATCCCTGCGCGTTCCGGTGCTGATGAACGGAATGGCGCGCGGAATGGTACCGGCCGACCACGAACTCGCGTTCTCGCGAGCGCGGTCAAAAGCATTGGGGGAGGCCGATGTTGCGCTCGTCATCGGCGTCCCGATGGACTTCCGGCTCGGCTTCGGCGGTGTATTCGGCGCAGAGACCAAACTGATCGTCGCCGACCGCGTCGAACCCGACCGGCCGCATCCCCGCGACGTCGCGGCCGGGCTCTACGGCGACCTCACCACGGTTCTGTCGGCGTTGGCGACCGCTCGGGCGACCGACCATGACGGTTGGATCAGCGAGCTGCGCGCGGTCGAGAGCGCCGCACGGGCTGCCGAGCAGGCCGAACTCGACGACGACCGCACCCCGCTGCACCCGATGCGGCTGTACGCCGAACTCAAGCCGCTGCTGGACCGCGATGCGATCATCGTCATCGATGCAGGCGACTTCGGCTCCTACGCCGGACGAGTCGTCGACAGTTATGTGCCCGGCGCGTGGCTGGACAGCGGTCCGTTCGGCTGCCTGGGCTCCGGCCCCGGGTATGCCCTTGCGGCCAAGCTGGCCAGGCCCGACCGCCAGGTGGTGTTGTTGCAGGGCGACGGCGCGTTCGGGTTTTCCGGCATGGAGTGGGACACGTTGGTGCGCCACGGCGTTCAGGTCGTCTCGGTGATCGGCAACAACGGCATCTGGGCGCTGGAAAAGCATCCGATGGAGATGTTGTACGGCTACTCGGTGGTGGCCGAGCTGCGCCCTGGCACCCGCTACGACGAGGTGGTGACTTCGCTTGGCGGGCACGGTGAGTTGGTGTCGAC
Organism: Mycobacterium sp.; assembly: GCA_032230775.1. GTDB lineage: Bacteria > Actinomycetota > Actinomycetes > Mycobacteriales > Mycobacteriaceae > Mycobacterium. The sequence continues at coordinate 1,113 of JAVXWV010000686.1, forward strand.
GCCGGCGGAGGTGCGGCCTGCGCTGGAGCGGGCCTTCTCATCGGGGCTACCCGCCGTGGTGAACGCGCTTACCGACCCGACCGTGGCCTACCCGCGTCGCTCCAACCTGGCCTGACCTCCGAAACCGCGAGCGTGTGTTTGCACGCAACACGCCGCGCAAATACGTACAAGGGCGCGCGCTCGGCGGTTCTGAGCGTTACGTAATTCACTGGACGCCTTCGGCACTGGTGGCCATGCTGGAGGGATGGAGGTGCGAGCACATGACTCTGTCGACGAGTTCCGCGCGATCGCGGAGCCGCTGTATCGACGCGATCCTGTCACGCACACCATCGAGCTCACCCTGTTGCAGGCAGGCGGGTTTCCCGTCGACTCGTTGCTATTGACCGTATGGGACGACGGTGCGCCCCGCGGCGCCGCTTTGCAGACGCCGCCATACCCATTGGCGTGCAACGGAATTCCTGTCAAGGCGATGGAGACGGTCGCCCGCGAACTGTCTGGGGTGCGACCCGGGCTCACCGGCGCTCGCGGCATGCGGTCCAGCGCTGTTGCGTTCGCGGATACATGGCGCACGATCACCGGGCGCAGCGGGACGATGAGCACCGAAGAACGGCTGTATCGGCTCGGCTCGTTGCGGACGCCGAACGGTGTGACTGGTATTGCCAGACTCGCCACCGGCGACGACCGCGGCCAACTCGTGGAATGGGTGGAACAGTTCTTCCGAGAAACGTTCAGTCAGCGTGACGAAGCGGCAGCCGAGCGGTTCGTCGACACGGCGAACCGAGTCGGCGACCGCTTCGTGGTGTGGGATGTCGACGGCATACCGGTCAGCATGGCGATGCTGCGCGCGCCCGCCGCAGACGTGTCGCGCATCGGGCCGGTGTTCACGCCGCTGACCCGGCGTGGCCACGGCTACGGCTCGGCCGTCACTGCCGCCGCCGCGGATCTGGCGCACCGGAGCGGTACCGCAGACGTCGTGCTTTTTGCGGACCTGGCCAACCCAGTATCGAACGCAATCTATCAACGGATCGGCTTCGAAGCCGTCGTCGACAGCGTCCGGATCGACTTCGTCACCGTCGGCTGACCGCGAGCGTGCGCCGACCGCACGCAATGCCCAGCGTGTCTTTGTACAGACACGCACGCTCGCGGTAGTTGGCGGGCCGCGTACCGTAAATGTGTGGCGAAGACGAATACCCGCACCTCAGGTCGTGTCGGCAGCCGGTTCTGGAAACTGCTCGGTGCGAGCGCCGACAAGGATCAGAGCCGGTCGATGGCCCAGGTGGGCACCTCGGCGGACTTCGACAAGAAGGCCGCCGAACTCGACGACGAGCAGCTGCGCAAGGCCGCAAAACTGCTGAACCTCGACGACCTGGCCGATTCGGCGGACATCCCGCAGTTCCTCGCGATCGCCCGCGAGGCCGCCGAGCGGAAGACCACGCTGAAGCCGTTCGACGTCCAGCTGCAGGGTGCGCT
>JAVXWV010000827.1:0-5595 GCA_032230775.1 Mycobacterium sp.
GGCTGCCAGTCGAACACTCCCGCGGGATGGCCGTCGACCACCGGGGTGTCCGGCCCGCACATCCCCCGCAGGAACAGATACATCGCGCCGCCCAGATGCCTCTCCGGTGCGTACCCGGGCAGCCGCCATCGCAGGAACCTGTGCAGCACAACGCTGTACAACAACGCCTGCAGTGGGTAGTCCGAGTGCAGCATGGCCTCGACCAAGCGCGGCCGCGCATAGTCCGCAGCCGTCAGCGGGCGCGTCGGGTCGCCCAGCCAGTTCGTCTTGTAATCCACCACCAGATACCGCTCGCCGACCCGCAGCACCGCGTCGACCGAACCCGTCAGGTATCCCTTCAATGACTGCCCACCCAATGCAGCGCCGGTCAGCCGATCGGCATACGACGCCAGCGGGTCGTCCTTCGGAAGATGCTTGCGTAGCAGCTTGCCGACGTGCGCCAGCCGGATCTCCGGGCCTGCACTGCGGAAATCCCCGCCCGCCAAGGGAAATTCGAAGTCCATCTCCCGCATCCGGTCCCGCAGGCCGATCTGCCGCAGCGTCAAGCCGTCGGCCAGCGGACCCAGCGGGGTGTCGTGCATCGGGACCATCGCCGCCGCCAACTCCGACGCCTCGACGTCGACCGGCCACCACACCGCGTGCTCCCGAATCTGGGCCTCCAGCTCGGCGGCCAGATCGACGGCGAACGGGTCGGCCGTCTCCAACACCGCGTGCACCAGCGTGCCGAACTTCGCGCCCGCAGGCAGATCCGCCATCGGCGAGGGCACGCCGGCGCCGGTTGCCGAGGCAACCAGCGGGATTTCGGCGACCTCGTCGTCCAGCTCCACCACCTCCGGTTCGCTGCTCACCGGGGTCGTCTCGGCGGCGCGGATCAAGCCGCTGTAGGAGGTTCGCCGCCACGCGGTGTCGATCGAGCGGTGGAAGTGGCGCGCCTGGAAGTCGGTCGATGTCTCACCCGTTGGCCTAACTGGGACGGGCGGTACGACAGACTCCTCGATGGCCGGACCCCCGACCGCCTCCCACTCCTTCAACCTCGCCATCGCGTCGTCGTCGGAAACCTTCGCAGGCACCACGCTGTCCGGCACCACCGACTCACCGGGCCGCCGACCCCGAAGCAGGCGCGACAAGCCGCCGTTCGGCTCGTCCTTCGACGGCGCCCACCACGCCACCACCTGCGCCTGAGCCCGCGTCATCGCCACATACATCAACCGGCTGTCGTCGCTGGCGTCCTCGGCGCGCCCTAGCTTCGACACCGCATTGAAGTCCGGGCTGTCGCTGCCGCCGACATCCAGGCACCTGGTTTCGCCCTCGTGGTAGAGCACCAGCTCGGGTTCCCACACGTTGTTGTTGAACGCGAACGGCAGATACACGATCGGGAACTGCAGGCCCTTGGCGACGAACACCGTCATCACCTGCACCGCCGCCGCATCGTTGTCCAGGCGGCGTGCGCGTTCCGCTGCGCCACTTCGTTCCTCGCGCTGCGCCCGCAGCCAATCCCGCAGTGCCGGAAGGGTGAAGTGCTCGCGGTGCGCGGCCTCCTGCAGCAGTTGAGTCATGTGCGCCAGGTCCGTCATCAGCCGGTCGCCGTTCTGCCACGACAGCACCCGGTCACCCATGCCGTCGAGTTGGGCCGCCTCGAAGACCGCCGAGACACCGCGTTCACGCGCGTGACTTGCCCACTCCCGCAACGTCTCCGCGACGCGGTCCGTCAGCTCGTCGCCGCCGTCGACAAGCGACTCAGCAGTCTCGCCGAAGAACATCGTCGCCGACGCGGCCCTGACGATGCCAGGACGGTGCGGTTGATCGAACGCCTCCAGCAGCGCCAGCCAGTCCTCGGCGGCGTCGGAGGTGAAGATGTCGGAGTCGCCGGTATAGACCGCAGGGATGCCCGCCTCGCATAACGCGTCGTAACACACGCGGGCGTCGCGATGCTTCTCCACGATCACCGCGATATCCCCGGCCTTGATCGGCTTGCCGTCGAAGGTGGCCTCGGAGTTCAGCAGAATGCCGATGTCGGCCGCCAGGTCTCGCGAGATATGGGTCCGCAGTTGGTCGATCAACAACCACTGAGTTCCGCTGCGGCCGAAGGTCTCGCGGCTCACCACGCGCAATCGGAACGGATCAGGGCTCGGGGCGTCCGCCAGCCGGGAACCGGTGTGGTGGGCGGCGACGTCGTGCACGATGATCCGCTCGTGCCCGAGTTGCGCGCCGCGCAACACCGCCTGCAACCGATCCACCAGCGCGGCGTCGCTGCGCCAGTTCGTGCCGAGTGTCTTTTGCACGCCCGCGGTCGTCGACGCCGACAGATACGTGACGATGTCTCCGCCGCGGAACGCGTAGATGGCCTGCTTGGGATCGCCGATCAAAACCAGCGTGGACCGCCCCGAGAACGCGCGATCGATCACCCGCCACTGCACGGGGTCGGTGTCCTGGAACTCGTCGACCATCACGATCGGCCAACGCTGGTGCATTCGGGTCTGGGCCGCCGAGCCGTCGTCCTTCAACGCGTCGGCCAAGCGGGTGAGCAGGTCGTCGTAGCCAAGAATGCCGCGACGTCGCTTGCGGGTCTCCAGTTCTGCGAGCACATCGTTCGCGAAGCCGATACACACCGCGGCCCGCGACTCGGGATCGGGATCCTTCGGCCGCAGTTCTGTCGCCGGGTGGTTGACCACCTCACGGGCCAGCCGAAGCGCGTCGCGATAGGTCAGCAGAGGATTCTCACGCTCGCGCCCGAAGTGGCGCAGGTACAGATCGTCGACGATCTCGGTGACCAACTCGTCGAGGCTCTCCACCAACGTCACACCGCTGTCGGTGTCGCCAGCCACCCCAAGCGATCGCAGCACCAGTTGGCAGAACTGATGTGTGGTCGCGATCGTCGCTGCGTCGAATGCGGCAAGGGCGTCGCGCAGTCGTTGACGATGGTCCGGTCGTTCCTCGGCGTCCGCCGCGTCGACGAGTTGGCGTCGCACGCGGTCGCGCAGCTCTTGCGTGGCGGAGCGGCTGAACGTGATCAACAGCATCTGGTCAAGGGTCGCCGCGCCTTCGGCGATGTAGCGAGTGACCAGACCGGCCAGTGCGAAAGTCTTGCCTGTCCCGGCGCTGGCCTCCAGCACCGTGGTCGACCGCTCCGCGGGCAGCGGCCCCGACAGATCGAACGGCGGCATCGTCACTGCAGCGCTCGCAGCATCGGCAGCCACAGTCGGCATGCGTACGTGTCGAGGCCTCGCTCGACGAGGTGGGACAGCCAAGTGCCCTTACCGAACGCGCGCTCGTATGCCTTGTCCGCTTCTTCTCCTGGGAAGTTGTTGGAGCGCCAGCGGAATCCCGCCGCGCGCTCGGGATCGCCGTGGCTGTGCACCGCCTCGGCCCACGCATAGGACGTCTTGACGGGCAACGGCAATGGCTCGCGCCTGCCCTCGTCATACATCGCGACGAGATCGACCAACAGGTCGACGGCGGAGCCCGCGGGTCGGCTCATGGTCTCCACGCGTGGAGTGGTGCCGCGCTTGGGTCGGCCGATCGAGGTCGCAGACCAGTCGCGGCCAGGTGCGTGAGCAATCAACGCCAGCAACGGAATCCATGGCTGAAGCAGGTGGCGGCCGTCGAGCTTGGAATAGGTCACCGACATCAGCCGGTCGCCGTAGATGGGCGAGACGGTCCCGGTGAGTCGCCGTCCGGAGCCGAGGTCGATGTCGACATCCACTACTGTGAGCTCGGCGTCGCGGTAGGGACGGGCGCTCTCGGCGACGAGTGCGGCCTGGTCGCGGATCTCGGTGGCCTTGCGCCATCCCAACTGGCCCGGCGGGAGAGTGCCGCGCCGCCACTCGGCCTGCCGGGCCTGGTCGGAATCCATGCCGCCAAGCATGTCGCGCAGCATGCGGTCGCCGACGGTCCACTCCTCGAGCGCGTTGATGTCGACGGGCATGGCGTCCTCGACCCCGTCGACCTCCCACGGCAGCGTGTAGTCCAGGGCACGGAAGAATCCCTTCACCGGATCGCGGAAGAACGCTATGAGGTCGGCGAGCACGACGTCGTCGGGCGGCGGAGCGGGCAGCGGGCCGGAGATGAAAGGGGGACGTTCGGCGCGATCGCCTGCGCGGGCCAGCGCCGCGCGCTTCACCGTCGTGTCGAAGGTGAACGGCTCGTTGGGGATCAGCTTGCCGGGTATGACGTTTCGCGTGTCGAACGGCTGCAGCGGATGCTTCACGACGATCGTGCCGCGCACCTTGCTCTCGGTGGTGAGGTCGAGCGTGTCGAGCAACTCGGCGAGTGGCACCGCAGGCGGTCGCTCCTGCCCTGAGTATTCGTTGGCGCCTGTGTAGGTGATCACCAGTGTCTCGGTCGAGGCGCCGATGGCGTCGAGCAGCAGTTGCCTGTCCTCGGAGCGGATGTCGCGTTCACCGGTCATCGGGTCGCGGGCGAGTACGTCGTCGCCGTCGACGACGCCGAGCCGCGGAAACACGCCGTCGTCGAGGCCGACGAGGCACACCACCCGGTGCGGCACGGACCGCATCGGCACCATCGTGCAGACTGTCAGCGTTCCGGTGCGGAAGTTGGCCCGGGTCGGACGGCCGGCGAGGTGGCGTTGCAGCAGAGCGCGAACGTCGGGCAGCCGCATCGTGGTATCCGCCCGCGGGCCCGCGTTGTTCAGCACCTCGGCGAACTCGCGCTGTAGCTGGCTGGTCTGCCAAGCGTCGTCGTCGTTGACCTTGGCAAGCAGGTCGATGCCGTGCTCCAGCGCTTCGAGCCAATCGCGCAGTGGCCTTGTGCCGGTGAGTGATTCGACGACATGCTGGAGTCGGTCGATGTACTCGGCGAGCCTGCCTGCCAGTTCGACGCGGTTGCTGCTGACGTCGTCGAGCGCGAGTGTGGTGTCGATCCAGGCGTGCGAATCGTCGGACATCGCGACACCGGCGAGGACGCGGTCGATGCCGAAACGCCAAGTGTTCTGGATGAAGTCGACGCCGTACGGCTTGCGATGGTCGATGTTGAAGCCCCAGCGGATGTTGGCTTGGCGAACCCAGCGGGTGATGTCCTCGAGGTCGTCGTCGGTGAAGTCGAAACGGGCCCTAACTGGCGCGGCCGCAGCGAGGTTGAGCACCTCACTGGCGGTGGCTCGCCCGCCTGCGAGCGCGAGCAGCTGGGACGCGACGGCGAGCAGCGGGTTGGTCTGAACGAGCGATCGGTCCGCGAGTCGCACCCGCAGTTGGTGCGCGGGGTGAACGCCCTTGATCATGTCGCCGAGGCCGAAGCCGGCGACGATCAGCGGCGCGTAGGTCTCGATGTCGGGGCACATGACGAGGATGTCGCGGGGTTCGAGCGTCTTGTCGTCGGCGAGCAGTCCGAGCAGCACTTCGCGAAGGACGTCGATCTGGCGGGCGGGTCCGTGGCAGCTGTGCACCTGCACCGAGCGGTCGGCCCGGGTGTGCTTTCGGCCTTCGCGCCGAACGGCATTGGCGGTGACGTCGGACTGCAGCCAGCCCAGCAGAGTGTCGGGGCGGTCGTGGGCGCCAGCCGGACCAAGCAGGTATTCGTCGGTCTGCGGGTCGGCGGGCAGGCTGCGTTGGAGTTCGCGAAGGTCGCGGCCAAGGGTGG
>JAVXWV010000828.1:0-2901 GCA_032230775.1 Mycobacterium sp.
GGGATCTTGTAGTGGGCGAGCTTGCCGTTGGCGAACTCGCGGACTGCCTGCGCGTCGAGCGGGCATCGGCCCGGCTTCATCCGGATCCAAGCACAGATCTCTTCGCCGTACTTCTCGTCGGGGACACCGATCACCTGAGCGTCCTCGATGTCGGGGTGGGTGTACAGAAACTCCTCGACCTCGCGCGGATAGACGTTCTCCCCGCCGCGGATCACCATGTCCTTGATGCGTCCGACGATGTTGCAGTAGCCATCCGGCCGCATGACCGCCAGGTCGCCGGTGTGCATCCAACCGTCGGCGTCGATCGCCTCCCTAGTCTTTTCCTCGTCGTTCCAGTAGCCCAGCATCACCCCGTACCCGCGCGCGCAGAACTCGCCTGGCTCGCCGCGCTCGACGATGTCGCCGGTGGCGGCGTCGACGATCTGGATCTGCACATGCGGGTGAGCACGGCCGATCGAGGCGGTACGCCGTTCGAGGTCGTCGTCGATCAAGGTCTGACACGCAACAGGCGACAGTTCGGTCATGCCGTACGCGATGGACAACTCGGCCATGTTCATGTCGTTGATGCAGCGCTTCATGACCTCGACGGGACAGATCGACCCTGCCATGATGCCGGTGCGCATCGACGACAAGTCGCGGGTGGCCAGATCGGGGTCGCCGAGCATCGCGATGTACATCGTGGGAACGCCGTAAACCGCTGTGCACCTTTCGGATTCGAGCGCGTCGAGCGTCAGGCCCGGGTCGAACCCTGGTGCGGGTATCACCATGGTGGCGCCGTGGGTTGTGCAGCCGAGATTGCCCAGCACCATGCCGAAGCAGTGGTAGAACGGCACAGGGATGCACAGTCTGTCCTCGGGTCCCAGGTTGATGAGTTCGGTCGCGAAGAATCCGTTGTTGAGGATGTTGCGGTGCGAGAGCGTGGCGCCCTTCGGGAAACCCGTTGTCCCGGAGGTGTATTGGATGTTGATCGGCTGATTGATGTCGAGTGAGACCAGTCTCGCCCGCAGATCATCGACGGGTACGGTGTCCGCGCGGTCCTTCAGGTCCTGCCAGTCGTCGGTGTCGAGGAACAACACTCCCTGCAGACCGACCGTCTCGGGGCGCACCTCGTCGACCATGCTGACGTAATCCGACGTCTTGAACGCCGTTGCCGAGATAAGGGTTCTGACGCCCGACTGCTTCAACACATAGGCGAGTTCATGTGTCCGGTATGCGGGGTTGATGTTGACCAGGATTGCGCCGATCTTGGCGGTCGCGTACTGCACCATCGTCCACTCAGGACAGTTCGGCGCCCAGATTCCGACGCGCTCGCCGCGCTCAATGCCGAGCGACATGAGACCGCGTGCGATCACGTCGATTTCGTCGTTCAGTTCGCCGTATGTCCATCGCCGGTTGCTTGCCATGTCAACAAGCGCCTCCGCGGCCGAATTCGCCCGAACGGTCCGTTCGAAGTTCTCTCCGATCGTCTCCTCGATGATCGGAGTCTCGGTGGGACCCGTGTCGTAGGACTTCATCGTTCCAATGGTGCGCGCCGCAGGCGCCGGTCACAGCTAGTTACCAGAAATACTCCGTGACAGGATCGGCACATGTCCGCGATCAACCCCTTCCGCATCGCCGTTCCGGACGCCGACCTCGCCGACCTGAAGGACAGGCTGGCCCGCACGCGATGGCCGGAGGCCGAGTGCGTCGACGATTGGACCCAGGGCATTCCGCTGGCGTACACCCGCGAGCTGGCGGACTACTGGGCCAACCAATACGACTGGCGCGCACGCGAAGCCGCGTTGAACAGGTTCGACCACTACACCACCGAGATCGATGGCCTCGACATTCATTTCATCCATCAGCATTCACCGCGGGACGACGCGTTTCCGCTGCTGATCACGCACGGCTGGCCCGGATCGATCGTCGAGTTCCACAAGGTGATCGAGCCGTTGACCGCCGCCGGGTTCGATGTGGTTTGCCCGTCGCTGCCGGGATACGGCTTCTCCGGTAAGCCGGCGGGCACCGGCTGGGGTGTCGGCAAGATCGCCGACGCCTGGGAGACGCTGATGGGTCGCCTCGGCTACGAGCGTTACGGCGCTCAGGGCGGCGACTGGGGCGCCGCGGTCACCACGCAGATCGGGCGCAACGGCGGCCGCTGCGCCGCGATCCACCTGAACATGCCGCTCGGGGCGCGGCCGCCAGGCAACCTCGACAATCCGACCGAGGAGGAGAAGCGCGCGCTGGCGAGCAGGCGCCACTACCGGAAATGGGACAACGGCTATGCCAAACAGCAGTCGACCCGCCCGCAGACCATCGGCTACGGGTTGGTGGACTCACCCGTCGGGCAGCTGGCGTGGATCGTCGAGAAGTTCTGGTCGTGGACCGATTGCGACGGTCATCCGGAGAACGTGCTGACCCGTGACGAGCTTCTCGACAACGTGATGATGTACTGGGCGACCGCGTCGGCGGCCTCGTCAGCGCGACTGTACTGGGAGAGCTTCACCGTGTTCGGTGGGGGCGAACCCGTCAAGCTGCCCACCGGTGTCGCGGCCTTCCCGAAGGAGATCGTTCGTGCGCCACGCAGCTGGTGCGAGGCCGGCTACAACATCACCCGCTGGACGGACATGCCGAAGGGCGGACACTTCGCGGCGTTCGAGCAGCCCGAGCTGTTTGTCGACGACGTGAGCACCTTCTTCGCTACCGTGCGCTAGATGCGGAGGACGGTCGAGGCCGACTACCTCGTGGTCGGTGCCGGCGCGATGGGGATGGCGTTCGTCGACACCCTGGTCAGCGAGACCGAAGCCTCGGTCGTGGTGGTGGATCGCAACGACCAACCGGGCGGCCACTGGACGACCGCCTATCCGTTCGTGCGGCTGCACCAGCCGTCGGCGTACTACGGCGTGAACTCACGGAGCCTCG
>JAVXWV010000859.1:0-4154 GCA_032230775.1 Mycobacterium sp.
ACGGTCGCGGAGAACATGGGCTACGCACTGAAGTTGCGGGGGGTATCGGCCGCGGAACGGCGCAAGAAGGTCGAGGAGGCCGCCAAGGACCTCGACCTGACGGAGCACCTGGATCGCAAGCCCGCCAAGCTTTCCGGCGGACAGCGTCAACGCGTGGCAATGGGACGCGCCATCGTGCGTGAGCCGCAAGTGTTCTGCATGGACGAACCACTGTCGAACCTCGACGCAAAGCTGCGCGTGCAGACCCGCACCCAGATCGCCGCGTTGCAACGCCGGCTGGGCACCACCACCGTTTACGTCACCCACGACCAGGTCGAGGCCATGACGATGGGCGACCGGGTGGCCGTACTGCGGTTTGGGAAGCTGCAGCAGTTCGCCGCACCCAACGAGCTCTACGACCGCCCGGCCAACGCGTTCGTCGCCGGCTTCATCGGATCGCCCGCGATGAACCTGGTGACACTCCCGGTCACCGCCGACGGCGTCAAGATCGGTGACTCGACGCTGGAACTCGAACGCGACAATCTGACCAAGCTGAGCGACGCAGGCTTGTCGGAGGTCACCTTCGGAATCCGGCCCGAGCAACTCGAACTCACCGATTCCGGTGGCGTCGAAGTCGTCGTCGACCTCGTCGAGGACCTCGGCAGCGAGGCGTACGTGTACACGCATGCCGGATCGGGTGTCGAACTGGTGGCACGGTGCAATCCGCGCACCGCTCCCAAACTGGCCGACACGGCGCGCCTGCGCCGCCATCCCGAAGGCATGGTCCACCTGTTCCATCCCGAGACCGGCGAGCGCATCAACTGACGGCTGCGGACGCGAGGAGCAATCGGGCATGCGCGCACCGGAGTTTCGGCTCCGGACAGCCTCTGCGGGTCTGCTCGCATTGCCGTGGGACCTACCGCTTTCGGAGTGGACCGTCCCGGACGTGCCGCTGCGCGACATCGCAGTGGGGCCCAGCCGCCACCTGGTGAAGTTCGTCGAAGCCGACGAGCTGCTGTGGGCGGTCAAGGACATGCCTGCGCAGATCGCCGCCAAGGAGTACGACGTCCTGCGCAGGCTCGAGGACATGGAGCTCCCCGCCGTGCGCCCGGCGGGTCTGGTACTCCAACCCGAGTTCGACACCGCGATCCTGGTCACCCGCTACCTGGAGGGATCATGGCAGTATCGGCGACTGTTCATGCGACTGCCCCCGGACCAGCCGAAACACCGTGAGCGGTTGTTGGATGCGATGGCCGGCTTGATGGTGGAACTACATCGCCACGGCGTGTTCTGGGGTGATTGCTCGCTGGCGAACACGCTATTCTCTCGCGACGGGCAGGTACTGCAGGCGTGGCTCGTCGACGCAGAAACTTCGGAGGTGCACCCCACTCTGAGCCGGGGGCAACGCCAATACGACCTCGACATCCTGGTGGAGAACGTCGCCATGGGCATGGTGGATCTGGCTGAGCGCCTCGGCAGGCCAGAAGCGTTGCAAGACGAGCTGATCGCCGAAGCCGAACAGGTCCAGACCCGGTACGACTCGCTGTGGGAACTGCTCCACGCACAGCCGGTCTTCGGCTTCACCGATCGCTACCGCGTCGAGGGGACCGTTCGTCGCCTCAACGACCTCGGTTTCGCCGTCGACGAAGTATCCCTTCAGCCGGTCAGCGAGGATCCGAGTCAACTCAAAATCCATGTCGCCGTTGGTGATCGGCGCTACCACGCGCAGCGTCTTCGGGATCTCACCGGCTTGGACGTTGGCGAGGGGCAAGCCCGCATCCTGCTTGGTGACCTGCTTGCGTATCAGGCGCAGCTGTGCCGGGAAGCGGGTCACGACGTCGACGAGTCCACTGCCGCCCGACTATGGGTGATCGAGGTGGTGACACCCACCGAGCATCTGGCGCACGCCGCGCTGCATCATTCAGGTACCGCGATTCAGGCGTACTGCGATCTGCTCGAAGTGCGGTGGCTGCTGAGCGAGCAGGCCGGCCGCGATGTCGGCACCAGCACCGCGCTGGCAGCACTCAGCGGTGACGTGATACCCACCGACTCCGCCGCGAAGATGGCCGTCGCCGAGGTGCCGACCGCGCCCTTCGCGGTCTTGCAGGGCGACGACTCCTAACCGCCTCCGATCACCGGTTCGTTGGCGGGATCAAGACCGGTCGGCAGGTCGGGGTCGACGCCCGAGCCGTCATGGGTGAAGATCTGGTGCGCCATCGACCGGCAGTTGTCGTCCATCGGGGTCTGGTCGCCCGAGCAGTAGGGGACGAGGTCCTGCGGGTCCGCCGCGGCGTCCGGCGCCGCGATGAGCACTGCCGCTGCGACCAGGCACGCCGCGAAGATTCGCGTCATAGTCCAACGCTACGGCTGGTAATACGGTGAGGTGGTGGATCACTACGGCCGGGTGAAGCTGACGAACCCGGACAAGGTGCTGTACCCGGCGACGGGTGGACGGCGCAAGGCCGTCACAAAAGCAGACGTGTTCGACTACTACATCGCCATCGCCGAGGTCATGCTGCCGCACATCGAGGGCCGCCCGGCCACGCGAAAACGGTGGCCCAACGGCGTCGACGAGGCGTCGTTCTTCGAAAAGCAGCTCGCCAGCTCCGCACCCGACTGGCTCAATCGCGCCAGCATCACGCACCGGTCGGGCACCACCACCTATCCGATCATCGACACCGTCGAGGCGCTGGCGTGGATCGCGCAGCAGGCCGCGCTGGAAGTGCACGTCCCGCAATGGCGCTTCGTTGGCGACGATCCCGGGCCCGCCACCCGGTTGGTGTTCGACCTCGACCCCGGCGAGGGCGTCACGATGAAGCAGCTGTGCGAGGTGGCGCAGGCCGTCAGGGAGTTGATGGATGACATCGGGCTGACGACGTATCCGCTCACGAGCGGCAGCAAGGGCCTGCATCTCTACGCCCCGCTCGAGGAGCCGGTGAGCTCGCGGGGCGCGGTGGTAGTGGCCAAACGCGTTGCGCAGCAATTGGAACAGGCCATGCCGAAGCTCGTCACGTCGACCATGACCAAGAGCCTGCGGTCAGGCAAGGTGTTTCTGGACTGGAGCCAGAACAATGGCTCGAAGACCACTATCGCGCCGTATTCGCTTCGCGGCCGCGAACATCCGACCGTCGCGGCGCCTCGCACGTGGGAAGAGATCGCCGACCCGAAGTTGCGCCATCTGCGCTTCGACGAGGTGTTGAAGCGCGTCGAGAAGGACGGCGACCTACTGGCCAACTTGGACGAGAAGGTTCCGACAGAGGATCGCCTGACGAGGTACCGCGGCATGCGCGACGCGTCGAAAACACCGGAACCAGTGCCAAAAAAAGCGCCAAAGGCGGGCAATAACAACCTGTTCGTCATTCAGGAGCACCATGCCCGGCGACTGCATTACGACCTGCGACTGGAACGCGACGGCGTGCTGGTCAGCTGGGCTGTGCCGAAGAATCTGCCCGACACCCCGTCCGTCAACCATCTGGCCGTGCACACCGAGGATCATCCGCTCGAGTACCTCACCTTCGAAGCCACGATCCCGCGGGGGGAGTACGGCGCGGGCAGGATGATCGTTTGGGACACAGGAACATACGAGACCGAAAAGTTCAGGGACAATTCTCCCGACGGGCCCGAAAAAGGGGGCGAGGTCATCGTCACGCTGCACGGCAAGAAGATCGACGGCCGGTACGCGCTGATTCAGACCGACGGCAAGAACTGGCTCGCGCACCGGATGAAGGAGCAACAGCGTCCCCAAGCGGGCGATCTCGCGCCGATGCTGGCGACCGAGGGCTCGATCGAGAAGCTGAAATCGACGCAGTGGGCGTTCGAGGGTAAGTGGGACGGCTACCGGGTACTGGTCGACGCGAATCACGGCCGGCTCAACTTGCGCTCGCGAAGCGGCCGCGACGTCACCGACGAGTATCCCCAATTCGAGGCGTTGGCAGCCGATCTCGCCGACCATCACGTGATCCTCGACGGCGAAGCAGTGGCCCTCGACGCGTCCGGCGTGCCCAGTTTCAGCGAGATGCAGAACCGGGCGCGATCGACCCGCGTTGAATACTGGGCGTTCGACATCCTGCATCTCGACGGCCGATCGTTGTTGCGCGCCAAGTACTCCGACCGCCGCCGCCTGCTCGAAGCCTTGGCCGAGGCCGACGGCCTGATCGTCCCCGACCAGCTTCCCG
>JAVXWV010000020.1:0-4457 GCA_032230775.1 Mycobacterium sp.
CCTGACGCCACTCATCAAGCGGCCCATCGTATTCGGTGCCGTCAGCGGCCTCGGTGTCGCGACGATCGGCTTGTGGCTGGAATCGCTGTGGGTCGGCGCGGTCTACCACTACCCTTGGCCCACCAGCGTCTGGCCAGAAGCGCTCGCGATGGCGATTCCCGTCGCCGTCCTCACCGGCGCCTGCGGCGCGATGTTCGGCTTGGTCCTCAGCTCGCAACGCCTGCCGTCGCGCGCAATCAGCATCGGTTTGGTGGCGCTGACCGTGCTGGTCATCGGCGGTGCGACTGCGAACGGCCTGCGCTATACCGTGCCGCAGGACGTCACCGCCGCCGTCACCCTCACCGATGTTCCCGGCAGCAGCCCGGGACAGCGGATGGTCAACGCCGACGTGCAGATCAACCCGCCGAACTTCGTCAGCGAGGACCCGAACTGGGTGTCGATCCTCGCGTGGCAGGGCAAGCTGGCCAACCAGCGCGGCGAAGTCGTCACCAACCTCGAAAAGCTCGGACCGGGTCACTACCGCACGACTGAACCCGTCCCGGTGTGGGGTTCGTGGAAGACGTTGCTGCGTCTGCACGACGGGAGAACGCTGACCGCTGTGCCGATCTACCTCGCTGCCGATCCTGGCATCGGCGCAGCTGAGGTTCCTGCACAGGCATCCATGACCCGACCGTTCGTCCACGAGATCACCATCCTTCAGCGGGAACGCAATCCGAACACACCGGCGGCGCTGTGGACGATCGGTGGCGTCGTGGTCCTGTTCTGCACACTGGTCCTCATCGGCGGCCTTAGTTGGGGCGCGGGCCGGATCAACCGCAGCGAGGCCTCGGGCAGCGAGGCTGAACTCCAACCGACGGCGCAGGCGTGATGGGCGACGCCCACATCGCGATCCTCGCCCACCACGGGCTGCTGCTCGCGATACCCGCGTTCGCGCCTGCGATCGCGGTCGCCGGTGTGGTGATCTACGTCGCGCTGAGGGACCGCCGTCGCGGCGGCGACTCCGCTCACACTGAGAACTCAGAGGCGCCCCGCCACAATGGTTCACCGTGACGACATCAAGGACTCTTCTGATTTTGACTGCTGCCCTGATCACCGCCGGATGCGGCGGATCCAACGGCACCCATAACGCGTCGAGCAGCGCCTCGAGCAGTCCACCGTCGACCGTCAACCCGTCGAACATGCCGAACGACCAGGCGCCGCCGAACCGACTCGACATCAATGTCGACATCAAGGGGGGCAGTGTCACTCCCACCAATCAGCAGCTGAAGGCGGGCGTCAAGGAGCAGATCATCATTCGTGTCAACAGCGACGCGGCCGACGAGCTGCACGTGCACTCCACGCCCGAGCACAAGTTCAACGTCGAGGCCAAGCCAATGCAGATCTTTCAGTTCACGGTCGACGTGCCCGGCAGGGTGGACGTGGAGCTGCACCACCTGAACAAGACCATCGCCACCATCACTGTGCAGTGATCACTGATCGGTCCACCGCCGTACTGGCCCACGGCCTTGGCGGCTCGACCGATCTGCCGATTCCGTTCACCTATGCGCTCATCGGCGCGGCCTGGGCACTGACATTCACGTTCGCAGTAGTGGCGCTGGCCTGGCGCCGTCCAAGGTTCGACCCGGACAAGCCGGGCCGTCCGTTGCCTCGCTGGGTGACGACCTCGGTCGACGCACCGGCGACCCGTTGGGCCGTTGCCATCGCCGCGCTGCTGTTCGCGGTCTGGGTGGCGATCGCCGCGGTGTTCGGCCCGCAGGACGCGCGCAATCCCCTGCCCGGCGTTTTCTATGTGTTGTTGTGGGTGGGGCTGGTGGCGCTGTCGCTGGCCGTCGGACCGGTATGGCGCGCGATCTCCCCCGTGCGCACCGTGCACCGGCTGCTCGGGCGGCGGTCGCTGGGGTTGCGCTATCCCGAACGCGCGGGTTACTGGCCCGCGGTGTTCGGCCTTTTCGCGTTCGTATGGCTCGAGCTGGCCAGCCCGGACCCGGGATCCCTTGGCGCGATCAAGATTTGGCTGTTTGCCTATCTCGTTGTGACGATGGCCGGCGCGTTGTGTTGCGGTGAGCGCTGGTGCGCGCGCGCCGATCCGTTCGAGGTGTACAGCGTGGTGGCGTCTCGGCTGTCGGCGCTGCGGCGCAACAACGACGGCCGCATCGCGATCGGCAACCCGTTCGACCACCTGTTGTCGCTGCCGGTGCGCCCAGGCACCGTCGCGGTGCTGGCGCTGTTGTTGGGCTCGACCGCGTTCGACAGCTTCTCGGCGACCCCGCAATGGCGCACCTTCGTCGACGACCACACGGCTTCTACCGTCACGGCGACGCTGCTGAAGACCGCGGGGCTGCTGGTGTTCGCGGGCGTCGTCGCGGGAACGTTCAGCCTCGCGGCGCGCGCCACCGGCGGCGTCGACCGGCAGCGTCGCCGCGAACTGCCCGGCCTGATGGCGCATTCGTTGATCCCGATCGTCATCGGCTACGTGTTCGCCCATTACCTGACATACCTCGTCGAGCGCGGCCAGCAGACGATCATCCTGCTGCTTGGTCTCGGTGACGCCCAGGTGCACTATGTGCTGTCGATGCATCCGTCGGTGTTGGCGACGATCAAGGTCGGATGCGTGGTGGCCGGCCACATCGCAGGCGTGATCGCCGCGCACGACAGGGCATTGCGATTGCTGCCCGCAGGCCACCAGCTGACAGGGCAGCTGGCAATGATGCTGGTGATGGTCGGCTACACGTTCACCGGGCTCTACCTGTTGTTCGGCGGATAACGTAGGCGGCAAGATCAACAGATGCGGGCGCTGATCATCACCGACGTTCAGAACGACTTCTGCGAGGGCGGCTCACTAGCGGTGGCCGGCGGCTCCGCGGTGGCCCGCGGCATCTCCGAGTTGCTTGCCAGCGGTCCCGACTATGTGCACATCGTGGCCACCAAGGACTTTCACGTCGACCCGGGCGAGCACTTCTCTGAGCACCCCGACTACGCGGTGTCCTGGCCGCGGCATTGCGTCGTTGGCACGCCGGGCGCGGACTTTCCCCCCGAATTCGATCCGGCGGGCGTGGAAGCGGTATTCACGAAGGGCCACCACTCCGCGGCCTACAGCGGCTTCGAGGGCACCGACGAGAACGGCACCCCCCTTGCCGAGTGGCTGAGGCGGCGCGGCGTCGACGAGGTCGACATCGTCGGCATCGCCACGGACTACTGCGTTCTGGCCACGGCAGCCGATGCCGCAGCCGCAGGCTTCGCCACGCGGGTGCTGCTCGATCTGACCGCGGGAGTGGCAGCCGAGTCGACGGCCAAGGCCGTCGAGGATATGCGCGCGGCCGGCGTCGAGGTCTCCTAGTCGGACGACGATCAAGCGGCGAGGCACGAGCCGCGTTGAGGAGTCCGACCACGGATTAGGCCGTCGGGTCGCGCGGGGACCCTGTCCACCGCGGTGGGCGCCCCTCGAGATAGGCGCGGACCCCCTCGCGGGCATCCTCGTGGCCCATGACCTGCAGGTGAATGTCTGTCTCGCGGGCGCCGACGGCCTCGCGATCGAGATCGAAGGAATCCCACAACAATCGCTTGCTGGCCGCGACCGACATCGGCGCGGTGTTCTCGGCGATGTCGTGTGCGAGTTGCAGCGCGGCGGGGAGAACATCGCCTGCGTCGAGCACCCTGCTGCCCAACCCCAGCTCCACCGCCCGCAACCCGTCGAAAACCGCTCCGGTCAACAGGATTTCGGCCGCGTTGGCGATCCCGACCAGCCGCGGCAGGGCCCAGTGCGAGTAGGCGTCACCGACGACGCCCCGCCTGACCTGCACCACACCGTAACGCGCGTCGGCGGCGAAGAATCGGATGTCGCACTGCAGGGCGAGCGTCAGGCCAAGGCCGAGGGCGTGGCCGTTGACGGCGGCGATCACCGGCTTGGAGAGCGACCATGCGGGCACCGCGATCCCCGCCGCGGAAAAGCCCGGCCCTGGTTCGGTGAAGGTCTGCTCACCGCCGCCGAGGTCGGCGCCTGCGCAGAACGCGGGCGGGGTACCGGTCAGCACGATTGCCCGCACGGAGTCGTCGCGGTCGCAGGTGCGATAGGCGTCGGCAAGTTCGTCCCTCATCCCGTCCCCGACCGCGTTGCGCTGCCGCGGCCGGTTGAGAGTGATGGTCGCCACACCGCGATCGATCGCGTACAACAAAGTGCGATAACCAGGCGGGTTGGAGTGGCTCGACATTGGGTACCTCCGGTGCGGACGGCCCGGGCGGCCGCCGCCCAGTATTGTCGCCCTGGTCCGTTCTGTTGTCCCTCAGCATCCCGACTGGAGCGTGCGATTTGACCCCAGCCGCCGATTCGGTCGCCCTACCGGTCTCGGAGGTGTGGCCCGGCAAGGCATATCCGCTGGGCGCCACCTACGACGGCTCCGGTACCAATTTCGCGCTATTCAGCGAGGCCGCCGAGAAGGTCGAGTTGTGCCTTTTCGATG
>JAVXWV010000130.1:0-3979 GCA_032230775.1 Mycobacterium sp.
ACCTCGAAGCGCGTCCGATTGTCCGGCTGTGTGGTGAACACCGGGTGCAGCAGCTTGACCGCGACCGGGCGGTCGAGCCGGATATCCCAGCCGTCGCGAACCTCGGCCATGCCGCCGCGGCCCAGAAGGCCCCGCAACTCATAGCGGCCGCCAAGTAGCTCTGGCGCCTGCATACCTCAAAACTAGCCGGTCTGCGCCGACGTCAAACCACTGACTAGGTTCTGATGTGCGGGGCCGGGATGGCGATCGGCGCAGGCGTCGCGATGAACTCGACAGCGTCCGCGATACCTTCGGCGATCGCCTCGATGACGTGCACACCGACGGTCAGCGGAGTCATCATCACCGTCAGCGGCGACGGCGGCGGGGTGTACGCCTGCGTCATCGCCGAGGCCGTTGTCGCCGACGCAGGTGCGGCCGCGCCGACAGACGACCCCACCCCGAAAGCCACGGCGGCGATCAACGAGATCACCGCACAGCCGAGGGACCGGATAACGCGCACACGAGAATCGTGCCCCAAAAACCGCCTGAGGGATAGCGAGAAACGCCGAACGGTTACCGCGGAGGCCCAGTGGGCACCACAGAGGGAAACTTCCGCCGAATCGTAGAATCAACTTCGATGCTCTACCAGGAAGTCCACACGTCCTTCTTGCGACGGCACCCCGTGGTGACCGCCGCGGGGTTGGCGTTGACGCTGTGGTGGCTACACAACGGCTGGTATGAGGCCGTGGCTGTCACGGCCATCCTCGGCTTGCTGATTTTCGTCGCACGCCGCAGGCGGACTCTCGCGGCGCGCGACGCGGGGTTGCGGGCCCGCGCCGAATTCGAGTACCGGCTAAGCCTGGCCGGTGATCCCCGCGGCGTCTTCGGCCGCTATCCGCCCGTGCAGCCGGGCTGGTTCCCTGATCCGCAAAACCGTTCTCAGATACGCTATTTCGACGGCGCGCTGTGGACGCCCTACGCACGTCCTCGGTAGGACGGGTTCAGACCTCGGGGCAGTAGTGCATCGGCTGGCCGCGCCTGTCCAGCGGCGGCAAGTTGCGCGCGGGCGTCTGCACCAGTGGTGCGTCGCCCGGGACACGCCCCGACGCGCGGTCAAGCCCGGCCCGGGCGCGAGGATGCTTACGTGCCCGTTTGGGCAAGAGCGAGAACATGATTCGCACCACACCGCAGAGGCGGCGGTGCAGCCATTCGTCGCGCCCAGACCAGCTGAAGCCGAGCAGTTCGCGCACCGGCTGGTCGTAGAGGCCCACGCACAGCCATCGCATGAGCGGCGCGATGATGTGTCGCTGCATGGGTGTGTACGCCCAGTCGGGAACCCGCTGCATGAACCACGGTTTTCCGTAGTTCTCGAGGGCCAGCACGTCGCGGGTTGCCTTGTTGTCCTCCAACACGTTGCGGCACATGTGATCCCAGTAGACCTGGAAGTCCTCCCACGTCTCGGGCACTGGTCGCATGCTCATCCCGTACATGCGGTACCACGCGATGTGCTCGTCGAAGAGCTGACGCTTCTCGTCCTCGGTGATCCCACCGCAGAACTTTTCCGCGACGAGGATGGTGCCGACGAAGAACGTCGAGTGCGCCCAATAGAAGACGTCCGGGTTGAGCGCGTGATAGCGACGGCCCTTCGCATCGACGCCCTTGATGTCGGTGTGGTAATCACGCACCTCGCCACCCGTCATCGGGGCACGGTCGCTGTCGAAGACCACGCCGCCAATCGGATACAGCGATCGCAACACCCGCTGCCACGGTTCCCGGGTGAACGTCGAGTGCTCCTCGACCGCGGCACCTAGCTGGGGATGCATGTTCTGCATCGAGCCCGCCCACGGGCCCTGCAGCATGCCGCGCCAGTCGCCGAAGTACTTCCAGGTCAGCGAGCCCGGCCCGAGAGGCTCGGGCGGTGCGTCGTATCCGCCGGGCGCGACAGGGCAGCCGGATGTGAATGACGCGGACCCGGTGGTCACCGGGCACGCCTCAGACGTATCTTGAGTCACTGGTGAGCTTCCGCCATTCTGACGTAAATTCTGACTACGTGTGTTGTCACCGAGGAGCTTAGGGAGTGATGTGCCTTCCGGTCAACGACGAGGCCGCTGGTCTGGCGTTCCGCTGCAGGACCGCCAGGTCTTGCGCCGCGACGAACTGATCGCCGCCGGCGTCGAGCTGTTGGGCAGCGAGAGTGGGCCTGCCCTGACGGTGCGCGCCGTCTGCCGCGCGACCGGGCTGACCGAACGCTACTTCTACGCGAGCTTCGCCGACCGCGACGAGTTCGTGCGAGGGGTCTACGACGATGTGTGCGCTCGGGCAATGTCGACGCTGATGACGGCCGACACCCCCCGCGACGCTGTCGAGCGCTTCGTCGCGTTGATGGTCGACGATCCGACGCGCGGGAGGGTATTGCTGCTGGCACCGGGGGTCGAACCCGTGCTCACCCGCTCGGGCGCCGAATGGATGCCCAACTTCATCGACCTGCTCCAGCACAAGCTGACCCGCATCACCGATCCCGGAGTCCAGGCCATGGTGGCCACCGGCCTGATCGGCGCGCTGACGGCCTTGTTCACGGCTTATCTGAATGGCCGCCTGACGGCGACCCGGGAGCAGTTCATCAACTACTGCGTCGACATGCTCCTCAGCAGGGTGTCGAGCTACTGACCGCTACGCGTTGGGGGTGCTGACCGCTTCGAGCGGCGCTTATTCTGCCGCCTTGGCCTGCTCTTCCGCGGCGGCCTCGTCGGCGGCGGCCTTCGCTTCACGACCCTCCGGGCTGCCCAGCGAGGCGCCTGGGTTGGTCGCCGACGCGTATCCGCCGTTGCAGTTCAAGTAGAACTGCACCTGGTCGGACACGTGCGCGCCGTCATTGGCGCTCGCGAACGGTGCGGTCTGCGACCGGGTCACCAGGCATTCGTCCTGCGAAAGCTTGTCGCCCACGCGGGCGGCCACGACCACCGACTGACCGGCATCGCTAGCGGCCGACGACGCATCGGCATAGGTCTGGCCTGCGTAATCGTCCGCCGCGGCCACGCCGGTGCCGAACAGGCCCATGCAGGCTGATGCGGCTACGACCGAACCGGCGGACAGAACGATGGACTTCTTCACTGAGCCCGACCTCCGAAATATCTGAGTGATTCCTGCGAAAAGTTGATGCCGGAAGCATATTCCGTGGTCCACCTGACCGCCACCGAACCGACAGCGTCGCCCTCCCTCCGACCGAGATGGTTGCTGCTGCGACGGCGGCAGCGGCACTCCGGGGATGACTTGAATGTCACCGGGGTACACAGATATATTGAGTGCAACCACTAGGTACAGATAACTGGGAGCATCCATGGCGCAAGACCTGACGGACCTGCAGTTGCTGCACGAGCTCGAGCCCGTGGTTGAGACGAACCTCAACCGGCATATGTCCATGCGCAAGGACTGGAACCCGCACGACTACATCCCATGGTCGGACGGCAAGAACTATTACGCCCTTGGCGGGCAGGACTGGGACCCCGAACAGTCTCGGCTGTCCGAAGTGGCCCAGGTGTCGATGCTGCAGAACCTGCTCACCGAGGACAACCTGCCGTCCTACCACCGCGAGATCGCGATGAGCTTCAGCATGGACGGCGCATGGGGCCAATGGGTCAACCGCTGGACCGCGGAGGAGAACCGGCACGGCATCGCGCTGCGTGACTACCTCGTCGTCACGCGCGCGATCGATCCTGTTGAACTGGAGCAGTTGCGTGTCGAGCAGGTCACGCGTGGGTTCAGCCCCGGCCAGAACCAGCAAGGCGAAATGTTCGCGGAGAGCCTGTTCGACTCGGTCATCTATGTGACATTCCAGGAGCTCGCCACCCGGGTTTCGCACCGCAACACCGGCAAGGCGTGCAACGAGACGGTCGCCGACCAACTGCTGCAGCGGGTTTCGGCCGACGAGAACATGCACATGATCTTCTACCGCGACGTGTCCGAGGACGGATTCGAGATCGCTCCAGACCAGGCGATGCAC
>JAVXWV010000165.1:0-2511 GCA_032230775.1 Mycobacterium sp.
ACTTCACGCAGGCTCAATGCGGCGAAGCTTCGGTCCTCGAGCAGGCGCAGTGCGGCGGCGACGATCGCCCGTCGGGTGGCCTCCTTGCGCTCCTCCCTTGACAGGGTGTCTCGCGACCGAGGCTTACTCGGCTTGCTTGAACGGCCCGTTCGTGAACTGGGCGTACGACTGTTCACTTTGTGAAACCTACCACACGCTGGCTGAATCTCTTGACGCCGTCCGGTCGAAGCGCGCACGGTATACACATGTTCACTCAAACCTTGACTCGCCGCGTGCGACGGTCGCCTCTCTTGGAGCTGCTGACCGGCCCCCACGGCGTGGATCGATACACCGAGCTGGTCGACGCGACCTGGACGCAGGCAGACGCCCGCGCGAAGGTGATCGCCGTGCGTCGACAGACCCCCCGCAGCGTCACGCTGACGCTGGAACCGAACCGCGCGTTCACCGGATTCCGGGCCGGCCAGCACATCAATCTGACGGTCGAGATCGACGGCCGTCGTCGCACCCGTCCCTACTCGCCGGCCAGCGCCGAGGGCGCCCCGTACATCGAGCTGACGATTGGCCGTCACGATGGCGGGCTGGTCTCCACGTACCTGTGCGACCACGCCCGCCCCGGCATGGTTGTCGGCCTCGACTCCGTGGGCGGTGACTTCACCCTCCCGGACATTCGGCCGCGGCGAACCCTGTTCGTCTCAGGCGGCAGCGGCATCACCCCGGTGATGTCGATGTTGCGCACGATGCGAAACGAAGGCTCCGATCGCGAGATCGCGTTCATCCACTATGCACGCGGCGCGCAGGAAGCCTGTTACGCCGAAGAGCTCGCCGCGATGTCCGGTGTCCGGGTCTTGCACGGCTACACCCGGGGCGGGGAGGGCGATCTCACCGGCCACTTCGACGCCGAGCACCTCGCCGCCGCGATGCCCGAGCCCGGAGACGACACAGCGGTGTTCGTTTGTGGGCCACCCGAGCTGGTTCAGGCTGTCCGGAAGCACTATCCGGAGGCGTTGTCGGAAAGCTTTGTCCCACCTGTATTCACCACTACCGAGGCGTCCGGCGGCACCGTCAGCTTCGCCGACAGCGGTGTCACCATGACGGATAACGGCCGCCCGCTGCTCGAACAGGCCGAGGCCGCGGGCCTGACACCCGAAAGCGGATGCCGAATGGGCATCTGCCACAGCTGCACCCGCCGCAAGACCAGCGGTGTGGTGAAAAACCTCACCACCGGCGTGATGTCGAGCACCGAGGCGGAGGACGTGCAGATCTGCGTGTCCGTCCCCGTCGGTGACGTCGACGTCGCGCTGTAATCGAAAGGAGTACAGCATGACTGTCACCACTGTTACGCAACCGAAGACCATCACGAAAACCGTCGGCGGCAAGACCGTCACGATGACCCCCGAGCATGCCGAGGAGTTCGGCCGCGAGCTCGACGCACTCAAGGAGCGCGTGATCGCCGACCTCGGCGAACGGGATACGACGTATATCCGCCAAATCATCAAGGCGCAGCGAGGTTTGGAACTTGGAGGGCGTGCACTGCTCTTCGGCGGCATCTTCCCGCCGTTCTGGCTCGCAGGCACCGCGATGCTGGGTATATCGAAGATCCTCGACAACATGGAGATCGGCCACAACATCATGCACGGCCAGTACGACTGGACCGGCGACCCGGCGTTGTCGGGCAAGAACTTCGAATGGGACACCGCATGCCCTGCCGACCAGTGGCGCCATTCGCACAACTACATGCACCACACCTACACCAACATCGTCGGCATGGATCGCGACGTCGGCTACGGCATCCTGCGGATTAGCGAGGACCAGAAGTGGCGTCCCTACTTCCTCGGCAACCCGGTCTACGCGTTCCTGCTCATGGTGCTGTTCCAGTACGGCGTTGCGTTGCACGAGATGGAGACCGAGCGCATCACGTCAGGCGAGATCAAGCTGGCCGACAAGCGCGAGATCCTCGAGGGGATCTGGCGCAAGACCAAGCGCCAGACGCTGAAGGACTACGTGGCGTTCCCGCTGCTGGCAGGCCCGTTCGCGCCGTGGGTGCTCGCGGGAAATATGACCGCGAACCTGATGCGCAACGTCTGGTCGTACATGATCATCTTCTGCGGCCACTTTCCCGAGGACGTCCAGGAGTTCTCCATCGAGGAGACCAAGGCGGAGTCCCGCGGACAGTGGTACTTCCGTCAGGTCCTCGGTTCGGCGAACCTTTCCGGCGGCAAGCTCTTTCACATCCTCAGCGGCAATCTGTCGTTCCAGATCGAGCACCACCTGTTCCCCGACATCCCTGCCCACCGTCACGCCGAGATTGCCCCCGAGGTGCAGGAGATCTGCCAGCGTTACGGCATCCCGTACAACACGGGCTCGCTGCCGCATCAGTTCGCCACGGTCGTGCGCAAGATCGTCAAACTGGCTCTGCCGTCACGTCTGACAGACCGGGCACCAGTAGGTGACGCGGTCGCCGCTGCTGTCTGATTCGATCAGCGTGCCGCAGCGTCGGCACGGCTTACCGGC
>JAVXWV010000188.1:0-2564 GCA_032230775.1 Mycobacterium sp.
TCAGCGCTCCGGCCGATGCCGTGCAGCGCTGGTCGACGGACCAACGCTCGCGGGTACCCGCCCTGCCGCGCCTCGACGGCCGGTTGCCGCAGTGCAGGCAGACGGTGCATCGAGGTGCCGTCATCCATGGGTAAATCGGGCCGCAGGCGCGATTGGGCCAAGGCGACCGACGATACGGACATCTTTCCTGCCGTCGACGACGAGGACCGCGCCGAACCCTCCCCGCCGGAGGAGGACGACGAACCAGCCGAGCCCGAGCGGTTCGTCGAGGCACGATTGCGGCTCAAGCGGTTTGGGCGGGCCGTAGTCGATCGACTGCCCCAGCTGAGCGTGGCGATCGTAGCCGGGCTGGCACTGTGCATGAGCTTCCCACCGTTCGGCTGGTGGTACCTGGCCATTGCGGCGTTTGCCATGTTCGCCTGGCTGCTGACGCGCGAATCCACTACGCTCGCAGGTGGATTCGGATACGGACTTCTGTTCGGACTCGCGTTCTATCTTCCGCTACTGCCGTGGATCAGCGGTTTGGTCGGCGCATTTCCTTGGATCATGCTGGCAGCAATGGAGGCACTGTTCCCCGCCCTGTTCGGGTTGGGCGCGGTCGCGGTCCGGCGTCTGTCAGGCTGGCCGTTCTGGTTCGCTGCCGTCTGGGCCGCAGTCGAATGGCTCAAGTCGGCGGTGCCGTTCGGTGGATTCCCCTGGGGTGCAGTCGGTTTCAGTCAAACTGATAGTCCATTGCTGGCGATCGCGCAATACGGAGGCGCGCCGCTCCTGTCGTTCGCCGTGGTTCTGACCGGATTTAGTTTGGCCGCAATAACTTTCGAAGTCGTGAAGTGGTGGCGGCGCAAAGACGAAAACCACAAGGCTGCACCGCCGGCAGTTGTGCTGCCCGGTGTGTGCGTCACCGCTGTGCTGCTGACAACAGCGTTGGCGTGGCCGCATGTCCGGCATTCGGGTCTCGGCGCAGGCGATGACCCGTCGATCACCGTCGCCGCAGTTCAGGGCAACGTGCCGCGGCTCGGGCTGGAATTCAATGCGCAGCGCCGCGCCGTGCTCGACAACCACGTCCGCGAAACCGCTCAGTTGGCTGACGATGTCCGCGCAGGTCGTGCGCCACAACCGATGGTTGTCTTCTGGCCGGAGAACGCCTCCGACATCGATCCGCTGGCCAATCCCGACGCCCGCGACGAGATCTCAATCGCCGCGGCGGATGTCAAGGCGCCGATCCTCGTCGGTGGCGTCGTCGCCGCCCCCGGCTACAGCCCCGACAACCCGGTGGCGACGAACTCGGTGATCGTCTGGAATCCGGCGACCGGCCCTGGTGACCGGCACGACAAGAAGATCGTGCAGCCATTCGGCGAGTACCTGCCGTGGCGGGGCTTCTTCCGCCATCTGTCGTCCTTTGCGGACCGGGCGGGCTACTTCGTACCAGGTGACGGCAACGGGGTGGTCAACGCCGCCGGTGTGCCCATCGGCGTGACGACGTGCTGGGAGGTGATCTTCGACCGCGCCGCCCGCGAGTCGGTGCTAAACGGTGCCCAACTACTGGCAGTGCCGTCAAACAACGCCACCTTCACCGAGGCGATGAGCGAGCAGCAACTGGCGTTCGGCAGGCTGCGCGCGATCGAACACGACCGGTACGTAGTGGTCGCGAGCACCACAGGTATCAGCGCGATCATCGCGCCCGACGGTCGCGAGCTGGCTCACACCGCCTTCTTCGAACCCGCCTACCTCGACATGCAGGTGCGGCTAAAGACGCAGCTCACGCTGGCGACGAGGTGGGGCCCGGAGATCCAGGGCCTGCTCGTGGCCCTCGGTGTTGCCGCTGTGATCGCCGCAATACTGCACAATGGGAGTTTCGTGCGGCGGCTCGGCCGCCGCAGCAACGACAAAGGAGCTACATGAGTACCGGCCAGGGCGATCAGCGCCCGAGTCAGCGCACTCTGGTCATCATCCCTACGTACAACGAGCGGGAGAACCTGCCGTTGATCGTCGGACGCGTGCACAAGGCGCAGCCGGACGTTCACATCTTGATCGTCGACGACGGCAGCCCCGACGGCACGGGTGAACTGGCCGACGAGCTTGCGCTGGCCGATACCGACCGAGTGCACGTCATGCACCGCACGTCGAAGGGCGGCCTCGGCGCCGCTTACCTGGCGGGATTCGCCTGGGGCCTGAATCGCGAGTACTCGGTGCTCGTCGAGATGGACGCAGACGGCAGCCATCCGCCCGAACAGCTGCATCGGCTGCTGGACGCCGTCGATCGGGGTGCGGACCTGGCGATCGGCTCGCGCTACGTGCCGGGCGGCGAGGTGCGCAACTGGCCGCGGCGCCGATTGGTGCTGTCCCGCACCGCGAACGGGTATTCGCGGATCCTGCTCGGGGTCGACATTCACGACATCACCGCCGGCTACCGCGCCTATCGGCGCGAGGTGCTGGAGAAGATCGATCTGGCCGCGGTGGACTCGAAAGGCTACTGCTTCCAGATCGACCTGACCTGGCGCACCATCAACAACGGGTTTGTCGTCGTCGAGGTGCCGATCACCTTCACCGAGCGCGAGTTCGGT
>JAVXWV010000190.1:0-4343 GCA_032230775.1 Mycobacterium sp.
GCACCCTCAGGCCCGACGCTGCAATCATTTCGCGCATCACCTCGTTGACACCTCCACCGACCGTGATCACCAGATTCCGCTTCGTTTGGCTGTCGAGCCACATAAGGAGTCGGGCCGTATCCTCCTCAGAAGGGTCGCCGTACTTGCCGACGATCTCTTCCGCAAGTCGGCCGACGTACTGAACGCGTTCGGTGCCAAACACTTTGGTCGAAGCGGCGTCGGCCACGTTGATGTCATCACCGCCGGCCGCCACCTGCCAGTTGAGCAACTCGTTGATTCGCCAGATCGCATGGATCTCCCCCAGCGAGCGGCGCACGTCCTCGTGGTCGATCGGCGTCACGCCGTTGCCGCCGGGCTTTGACGCCCACGCGTGGATGCGGTCGTAGATGCCGGCGAAGCGGCCTGCGGGGCCGAGCATCACCCGCTCGTTGTTCAGCTGGGTGGTGATCAGCCGCCAGCCGCCGTTTTCCTCGCCGACGAGCATGTCGGCGGGAACCCGAACGTCGCTGTAGTACGTGGCATTGGTGTGGTGCGCGCCGTCGGACAGGATCATCGGCGTCCAGGAGTAGCCGGGATCCTTCGTGTCGACGATGAGAATCGAAATTCCCTTGTGCTTCACCGCTTCCGGATCTGTCCGGCAGGCCAGCCAGATGTAGTCGGCGTCATGGCCGCCGGTGGTGAAGACCTTCTGCCCGTTGACGATGTACTCATCGCCGTGCCGCACGGCACTGGTGCGCAAGGACGCCAGATCGGTGCCCGCCTCCGGTTCGGTGTAACCGATTGCGAAGTGAACGTCACCGGTGAGAATCCCCGGCAGGAACTTCTTCTTCTGTGCTTCGCTGCCAAACCTCTGCAGAGTCGGCCCGACGGTCTGCAGCGTGACCGCGGGCAGCGGGACATCGGCACGGTGGGCTTCGTTGACGAATATCTGCTGCTCGATCGGTCCGTATCCGAGGCCGCCGAACTCCTTGGGCCAGCCGACGCCGAGCTTACCGTCGGAGCCCATCCGCTTGATCACCGCCCGGTAGGCCTTGCCGTGCCGGTCGGCTTCCATCTCCTTGTACTCGTCGGCCGAGATGAGGTTCGAAAAGTACTGCCGCATTTCGGCTTGCAGTTGCCGTTGCTCGGGTGTCAGTTCGATGAACATTGCGCTCCCACCAGATCGAGGCGATGCGAAGGACCGCCCACCAGCCGGGCCAGGTCCTTGATCGTGGAGTAATAACTGTCCATCGGATAGTCGATGTCCATACCCATGCCGCCGTGCAGGTGGTGACAGATCTGCATCACCGGGGGTGCCTGCGACGCCAGCCAGTAGCCGAGGACGTCGAGATCGTCGTCTGCGTCACGCCCCTCCGACAGCCGCCACACCACCGACGTCGCCGCCAAAGTCAGTGTGCGCGAAGCGATGTACACCTCGGCAAGCTGTGCGGCCACCGTCTGGAAGGTCGAAAGCGGCTTGCCGAACTGTTGTCGGGTGGCCACATAGTCGGCGGTCAGCCGCAGCGCACCCGCGACAAGGCCGGATGCGAACGCTCCAATCGTGGCCAGCGCCAACTGGTTGACCCGGTGCAACTTGGCATCCTCCAGCACCCCGTCTGGCTCGACGTCGGAGAATGTCACGGTGTACTCGTCGCCGCCGTTGGACGTCGGCGTCTTCGTCAACTGCACACCGTCAGCCTTCGGCGACACCACCACGACCGCGCTGTCCGCCGTCACGACGATCCATTCCGCTTGCCCCGCATACGGAACCGCGACCTTGGTGCCGTTGAGCTTGCCGCCCGCAAATGTCGTCGATGGCCGATCCGGCAGCGGCGCGCCGGCCTCATTGAGCGCCGCGGTCAACACCGAGCCCTTCGCGACGCCGGCCAGGTAGCGGTCCTGCTGTGCGTCGGACGCCAGGTCCAGCAGCACGACGGTGCCAAGGCCGAGCGTGGCCAGCGCGGGGCTGACGGTTCCATGCCTGCCGACCTCCGTAAGCGCGGTCGCCACCTCAGATAGACCGAGGCCGTCACCACCGAGTCGCTCGGGCACGGCGAACGCCGTCACACCCCCTGCGACCAAGGCATCCCAGCTGTTGTCCCGGTCCAGCACGGACGTCACGACGTCCGCGACAGCCTGCTGCTCCGGGTCCGGTGTGAAATCCACCCGAATCCTCCTTGATTCAATTGCGCTGGCGCGCGGATCCTATCCGCGCTTCAGTGAGCTGCGATCTGATTCGCCGGCTCGCCGGCGGCTGGACACTTACCGGTGTAGTCCACCTGCCAGTGCTTGATGCCGTTAAGCCAACCCGACTTCAGCCGCTCAGGCTCACCGACCGGCTTGAGATCGGGCATGTGGTCAGCGATTGCGTTGAAGATCAGGTTGATGGTCATCCTGGCCAGATTCGCACCGATGCAATAGTGCGCGCCAGTGCCGCCGAAGCCAACGTGCGGATTCGGGTTGCGCAGGATATCGAATGTATGGGCGTGTTCAAAAACTTCTTCGTCGAAGTTGGCCGAACGGTAGGACATCACCACCCGTTGACCCTTCTTGATCTCCACACCGCCCAGCTCGGCGTCCTCGAGGGCGGTCCGCTGGAACGCCGAGACCGGGGTGGCCCAGCGGACGATCTCGTCAGCAGCGGTCTCCGGACGATCCCGCTTGTACAGCTCCCACTGGTCGGGGTTCTGCGAAAACGCGATCATGCCGTGGGTGATGGAGTTGCGCGTGGTCTCGGTGCCTGCCACTGCGAGCATCACCACGAAGAAGCCGAACTCGTCGTCGGAGAGCTTCTCGCCGTCGATATCGGCCTCGACCAGTTGGGTGACGATGTCGTCGCCGGGATTCTTGCTGCGGTCGTCGGCCATTTGCATCGCGTACTGGATCAGCTCGATCGATGAAATCGCGGGGTCGACGTCGGCATACTCCGGGTCCTCACCTGCGGTCATTTCGTTGGACCAGCGGAACAGCTTGTCGCGGTCTTCCTGCGGTACGCCGAGCAGTCCGGCGATGGCCTGCAGCGGCAGCTCGCACGACACCTGTTCGACGAAGTCGCCGGCCCCTTGCTTGGCGGCCGTCTCGGCGATCTTCTGGGCGCGGGCAGCCAACTCCTCCTCAAGCCGCCCCACCGAGCGAGGGGTGAAACCACGCGAGATGATCTTGCGCAGCCGCGTGTGGTGCGGCGCGTCCATGTTGAGCATCACGCTCTTCTGCAGGTCGATGTTGTCGCGCGTCATCGTCTGGGGCCAGACCGGGATGGCGCCGTCCGGCGAGCTGCCGAACACGTCGTTGCGCTTCGACACATCCTTGACGTCGACGTGCTTGGTCACCAACCAATAGCCGTTGTCTCCGAACCCGCCGGTGCCGCCGGGAACGTCGACCCAGTGGACAGGGTCGGCCTTGCGCACCTCGGCGAGCTCGGCGACGGGCAGACCCTCGCGGTTTACCTCTGCGTCGAGGAAATCGAAACCGTCGGGCAGATTCGGGCAGGCCATGAGTGAACTCCTCAATACGAACTAGAGACGACGTGGTCTAGTGCCAACTTGGAACCATTGAAACATGCCTTAACCGCAGATAAAAGGCGCGGCCGCATCGGCGCTTGTCAGAGTAATGAAACGTGTTCTAGCCTGACGGGATGGGTAACCCTGTCATCGTCGAAGCCACCCGCAGTCCAATCGGCAAGCGGAACGGATGGTTGTCGGGCCTGCATTCCACCGAGTTGCTGGGCGCCACGCAGAAGGCGCTCGTCGAGAAGGCCGGCATCGACGCCGGCGACGTCGAGCAGATCGTCGGCGGCTGCGTCACGCAGTTCGGCGAGCAGTCCAACAACATCACCCGGGTCAGCTGGCTGGTCGCCGGCCTGCCCGAGCACGTTGGCGCGATGACCGTCGACTGCCAATGCGGCAGTGGCCAGCAGGCCAACGGGTTGATCGCCGGGCTCATCGCTGCTGGCGCCATCGACATCGGGATCGCCTGCGGCATCGAAGCGATGAGCCGGGTCGGCCTCGGCGCCAACGCGGGCCCCGATCGCAGCATCCTGCGGCCCGCATCGTGGGACATCGACCTGCCCGACCAGTTCACCGCGGCCGAGCGGATCGCCAAGCGGCGCGGCATCAGCCGTGAGGAGATCGACCAGTTCGGCTTCGGCTCGCAGCGCAAGGCCAAGCAGGCCTGGGCCGAGGGCCGCTTCGATCGGGAGATCAGTGGCATCGAGGCGCCGGTTCTCGACGAGAACAAACAACCGACCGCGGATCGCCATGTGGTCACCCGCGACCAGGGCCTTCGCGACACCACGCTGGAAGGCCTCGCCTCGCTGAACCCGGTGATCGAGGGCGGTATCCACACGGCAGGCACGTCGTCGCAGA
>JAVXWV010000204.1:0-2897 GCA_032230775.1 Mycobacterium sp.
GAATCGCTCTACCGACTGAGCTAAGGTGGCGTGCCCTCGCCGACGAGCGCTCGCGCGAGGAGCATCGGCCTAGGCGGCACGAGTCTACGGCAGGCCCCACCGGCGGCCCAAGTCAGTTGCGCAGCGCCTGCCCGACGGTGGCGACCATCGCGTCGACCGCGAACTTCGGCTTCACGTTGACGGCCAGCGCCTCGCGGCACTCCAGCACGGCCTCGATGCAGCGCAGCAACTTCTCGGGCGACACGTGTGCTGCCATCGCCGCGACCTGCTCCGTCATATCCGGATGGTTGGCCTGGATCGAGCCCGCTCCCCCCGGAATCGCAGACACCAGCAGCGCGTCGCGAAAGTACGTCGCCAGATCGATCAGCGCGCGGTCCAGCGCGTCGCGCGACGCGCGCGTCTGACGCGACTTCTGTCGTCGTTCAAGGTCTTTGATCGCACCGGTCGCCCCGCGCAGCGTCCCGGCCGTGCCCTTGCCCGTGCCACCGGCACCAAGCGCCGTGCGCAGCTCCTCGGTTTCGGCCTCGTTGCGGTCCTCGGTCAACGCCCGCGCCTCGGCCTCGGCCGTCGCCACCAACTCCTCCGCCGCGGCGTACGCCCGCGACGGAGTCGCCGCGTCGCGCGCCATTCCGAGTGCCCGCTGGCGTCGTTCCCGCGCCTGCTCATCAATCGCCAGCCGTCGCGCCCTCCCGACGTGGCCGCCGCTGACCGACGCCGCCCACCGCGCGTCGTCCTCCGGCAGCCCGTCGGTGTCGATCAGCACCCGCGCAATCGCGTCGACCGGAGGCGTCACCAGCGCCACATGCCGACAGCGCGAGCGCAGCGTTATCGCGATGTCCTCGGGATCCACCGACGGTGCGCACAGCAGGAACACCGTCGACGGCGGAGGCTCCTCGACCACCTTGAGCAGCGCATTCGCGGCTCCCTCGGTCAACCGGTCGGCGTCCTCGACCAGCACGATCTGCCACCGCCCGGTACCCGGGCGCCGCGACGCGATCTGCACGATGTTGCGCATCTCGTCCACACCGATCGAGAGGCCCTCGGGGATGATCCGCCGCACGTCGGCGTGGGTGCCTGCCATCGTCGTCGTGCAGGCCCGACATTCGCCGCAGCCGGGGATGCCGTCGGAGGTGCACTGCAGCGCCGCAGCGAAGCACAGCGCCGCGATCGACCGGCCTGATCCTGGCGGTCCGGTAACCAGCCACGCGTGTGTCATAGATGCGACGCGCGGCCCACTCAGATCAGGATTGTGAGCTGAATCACCGCGGGCGGCCTGCGCCGTAGCCACCAATTCCGCTTCAACGGCGTCTTGACCCACAAGACGCGAAAAAACACCGGCCATCGCAGATAACAGTAGTGCTGCGAACCGACACGTCCGTCTCACTGAGCCCTTTAGCGCCTTTTCTCGTCCCCCCGGCCCGATACGGTTAACCCGTGACCACCGAGGCCATTGCACTAGGGCGAATCAGCGCATTCGTCCGGTGGGTGGCGCGCACCCCGTGGCCGGTGTTCACGCTGGGCATGCTGCAGGCCGACATCATCGGCGCGCTGTTCGTGCTGGGTTTCCTGCGTTTCGGGCTTCCGCCGGAGGACCGCATCCAGCTGCAGGACCTGCCCGCCTTCAACCTGGCGGTCTTCCTCGGCTACCTCTTTGTCTCCTTCACCGTCGCGTCGTATCTGAGCCTGCGGCTGCTCATCCCTGTCATGCGCTGGCAGCGCCGTGACACGCTGCTTGGCGACCGTGACCCCGCCTCCACCGAGATGGCCCGCACCCGCGCATTGAAGATGCCGTTCTACCGCTCGGTGATCAGCGTGACGAACTGGTGCCTGGGCTCCATCGTCTTCATCGTCGCCAGCTGGCCGGTGGCCAGTAAGTCGGCGCCGGTCGTCGCGGTCGCCACCGGCCTTGGCGCCACCGCGACGGCGATCATTGGGTACCTGCAGTCGGAGCGGGTGCTGCGTCCGGTGGCGGTGGCCGCCCTGCGTGGCGGCGTGCCGGAGAACTTCCGCGCACCCGGCGTCATCCTGCGTCAGGTGCTGACGTGGGTGCTCTCCACCGGAGTGCCAGTCCTTGCGATCGTGTTGGCGTTGGTGGCAAGCAAGTTCCAGATCCTCACCGCGCCCGCTGAACGGCTGACCACACCGATCCTGATACTTGCACTCGCGGCGCTGGCGATCGGTTTGGCGGGCACGTTGCTGGTTGCCATGTCGATCGCGGACCCGCTGCGCCAATTACGTTGGGCCCTTGGCGAAGTGCAGCGCGGCAACTACAACGCGCACATGCAGATCTACGACGCCAGCGAATTGGGTTTGCTACAAGCCGGATTCAACGACATGGTGCGCGACCTGGCCGAACGACAGCGGCTGCGTGACCTGTTCGGCCGCTACGTCGGCGAGGACGTGGCCCGTCGCGCCCTTGAGCGCGGCACCGAGCTCGGCGGCCAGGAGCGCGATGTCGCAGTGCTTTTCGTCGACCTGGTGGGGTCGACGCAGCTGGCGGCGACGATCCCGGCGTCGGAGGTCGTCAGCCTGCTCAACGAGTTCTTCCGTGTCGTGGTCGACACCGTCAATCGTCACGGCGGCTTCGTCAACAAATTCCAGGGCGACGCAGCGCTGGCCATCTTCGGCGCGCCGATCGAGCATCCCGACGCCTCCGGTGCCGCGCTGGCCGCGTCCCGTGAGCTGCACGACGACCTGATAAACGTCTTAGGCGAAACCGATTTCGGCATCGGGGTATCGGCAGGCAGGGCCATTGCCGGGCACATCGGCGCGCAGGCCCGCTTCGAGTACACGGTGATCGGCGACCCGGTCAACGAGGCGGCACGCCTCACGGAGCTTGCGAAGCTGGAGCAGGGCCACGTGCTGGCATCGGCGATCGCGGTCAGCGGTGCGCTCGA
>JAVXWV010000264.1:0-3824 GCA_032230775.1 Mycobacterium sp.
ACGGTGAACCTGTCGACGATGGCAGCGATCGTCGTGGCCGCGGCCGGGGTGCCGGTGATCAAGCATGGCAATCGCGCGGCGTCGTCGCTGTCCGGAGGTGCCGACACGCTCGAGGCGTTGGGGGTGCGCATCGATCTCGGGCCCGACGATGTCGCCCGCAGCGTGGCCGAAGTCGGGATCGGCTTCGCATTCGCGCCGCAGTTCCACCCGTCATACCGGCATGCCGGGGTGGTGCGTCGCGAGATAGGGGTGCCGACGGTCTTCAATCTGCTTGGGCCGCTGACGAATCCGGCCGGGCCGCGGGCCGGCCTGATTGGTTGCGCGTGGGGTGAGCTGGCCGAGGTGATGGCGGGGGTGTTCGCTACTCGCCGGTCCAGCGTGCTGGTCGTACACGGCGACGACGGCCTCGACGAGTTGACCACCACCACGACGAGCACGATCTGGCGGGTGCAGGCCGGGACCGTCGAGCGGTTGACCTTCGATCCGTTGGCGTTCGGGTTCAAACGGGCCGACGTATCTGAGCTCGTTGGCGGCGACGCCGAGGCCAACGCCGCCTCGGTCCGCTCGGTGCTGGGCGGCGCCAAGGGCCCTGTCCGAGATGCGGTGGTGCTCAATGCGGCTGGTGCGATGGTTGCCCACGCGGGACTAGCCAGCGACGCCAAATGGGTGCCCGCCTGGGAGTCGGGTCTCGCCAGGGCGGTCGACGCGATCGACTCCGGGGCGGCCGAAAAGCTGCTCGCGCGTTGGGTGGGGTTCACACAAAAGGCCTGAGAGGTCTGTCCTCTTGATCTGCTCGGCGGCCACTCGCGCCGATCGGGCGGACGCCGCCCAGCCTGCCCACCGGCCTGCCGACCCGACCGGTGACGCGTAGCCCGGCTCTGCCCACACGATGCGCACGCCCGGCTGGGCCAGCCAGCGCGCGATCAGTCCCGTCTCTTCGACCAGCGCACCGCCGAGCGGCGCGTCGGTTGGCAGAACCGCTTGTGCGCCAACACATATGGCGTCGATGACCGGCATCGGCGGCACGCCGCGACGGGCGGTGCCCGCCGCAGCAAGCTGGCCGTGCCTGATCACCGCGAGGTGCCAGCCGCCGCTGCCGTCTGGGCGGGCGGCCACCAATTCGGTGACCGCGGCCAGGCCTCGCAATCGTTGGCCCCTCCACAGCACGTCGATCGCCGCGGCCGCATGGTCCCGCATCCGGGCGGCCGTCTCGTAGCGGTTGCGCTCGGCCAGATCGGCGATGTGTGCAAGCACGGCGGCGAGCGCGCGGTTGTCGGCGCCCTCGATCAGCTCGACGGCTCGGGCGGGCGCACAGGCGTACTCGATGGGTGTGATGCCGTGCGGCGCCGGACATGGCGACAGTTCGCGCTCGGGACACACGTGCAGCGCAGAGCGGCTCAGCCGCTTGGTACAGGTGCGGACGCCCGTGAACCGAGCCAGCAGCGCCGCGGTCTCGACCGCGTCACCGCGCGACCGGAACGGACCGATGGCGCAGTCGAATCTTGCGGAACGGACCGCTGTTCCTGATTGCGGTGCGCGCACCGCTGCGAACCTCGGGAACGGTTCGTCGGTCAGCGTCAGCCACCACCAGCGGTGCGGGAACTTCGACCGGCGGTTGTACGGCGGCGCGTGCGCGGCGAGCAGCCGCAGCTCGCGAACACCGGCCTCGAGGTCGTGCGCGCATTCGACATGGTCGACTGCGGTCGCCAGCGACGCCATCTCCTTCATGCGGGTGCGCGGGTCGGCGCCGTTGAAGTACTGGCCGACCCGCCTGCGCAGGTCGACCGCGGTGCCCACATAGAGCACCTCAGCCGACGGACCCCGGAACAGGTAGACGCCGGGGCGGCGCGGCAGTCCGGTGGCGAGGTGGCGGTTACGGCGCTGCGCCGGCGTCACGTCGGGCAGGTAGGACCGCAGTTCGGTATAGGAGTGCACACCCTGGTTGCCCACCCGCTCGATCAACCCGTGCAGCACATCGACGGTGGCGCGGGCGTCGTCGAGCGCTCGGTGGTTCGGTGTGGTGGACGCGCCGAACAATTGCGCAAGCGCGGACAGTCGCACACTCGGGGCTTCGTCCCGGGTCAGTACCCGGCGCGCCAGCCGGACCGTGCACAACACCGGCGGCTTGGGCCAGGCGATCTGGCAGCGTTCGGCGGCCGCGCGCAGGAACCCGATGTCGAAGCCGGCGTTGTGCGCGACGAGCACCGCGCCGCGGGCGAACTCCAGGAACGCGGGCAGCACCGATTCGATCCTCGGCGCATCGCACACCATCGCGGTCGTGATTCCCGTGAGCGCGACGATCTGCGGCGGGATGCTGCGCCCGGGATCGACGAGCGTGGCCAGCTCACCCAGCACCGCGCCGCCGCGCACCTTGACCGCGCCGATCTCGGTGATCGAGTCATGGCCCTCGCCGGAGGCCCGTCCGCCGGTGGTCTCGAGGTCGACGACGACGAACGTGGTCTCCCGCAGTGACAGGTCAGCCAGCGGATCAACGTCCGCGAAGCTCAGCTGGCCCATGTGCTGAAGGTAGGGAACGGGACCGACAGCGGATGGTTGCCACGCGCGGATTGTCGGTGGCTGTCGATACCGTGCGGGCACACCGATCGAGAGGACTGCCATATGGGCACGGTGAAGATCGACTGCGACGACTGCGCGGTGCGCGGTCCCGGATGCACGGACTGTGTCGTCAGCGTGTTGCTCGGGGTGCCCGAGACATTGCTTGACGACGAACGCGTGGCGCTCGAGGTGCTCGCCGATGTCGGGCTGGCACCGCGACTACGGTTGGTGCCGATTCGCCGGGAGGGCGATTCGGGGGTCGCCTGAAGACACGCAGCTGACGCGGCCGTTGATAACAATCTCTGAGGCATCTGTAAAATTCGCTTCTTCTGTTGGACAAGGCCGATGCCGTTTCGTAACCTATCTGAGACTTTGAGCAGATCGACGCGGCTTCGTCACGGCAGTTGAAGGGCACAAATCTTGAGGCTGGACCGCACGCACCGGACCATCCGTGGTTTCAGACGACCCTTGGTAGGTGCGATGGCTGGATTAATCGTGCTTGGCGGCGTGGTCGCAGGCCATGTGCAGGCCGAACCCGCCGATGATGCTCTGGCAAAACTCAATGAGTTGTCTCGGCAGGCCGAGCAGACTACCGAGGCGATGCATTCCGCCCAGCTGGATCTGAACAACAAGCTGGCAGTGCAGGAGGCGGCCGACTCAAAGCACGTCGCCGACGCGGCAGCAGTGGATTCCTCCAAGGCCCAATTGGCAACGTTCCAGACGTCGGTCGACAACTTAGCTGCAGCGCAATACATGGGCGGCCGTACCGACGGTCTGGATGCGATGCTGACCGCCACCTCACCGCAGGGCCTCATCGATCAGCTCGCGGTCCAGCGGGTGATGGCCGCCGAGATGTCGGCGCAGATGAAGAGCTACCGCGAAATCGGCCAACAGGCCGCACTGGCCGAACAGGCGTCGGCGAAGTCGGCCGCCGAAGCCAAGACCGCCGCCGAGCAGGCCGCCGCGGTGCGCGCCGACCTGCAATCCAAGCAAAGCAAGCTGCAGATACAGATCGCCGTGGTCAAGTCCCAGTTCCAGGCCCTGACTCCGACCCAGCGTGAAGCCCTCGCCGCGATGCCGCCGATCCCCGCTCCGCCCGCACCGGACGCGGCGCCACCGGCAGACCCCGGCATTCTGGCCGCTCCGCCGGACGGCATCCCGCCAGGTGACATCGCACCTCCCGAAGGCAACCCCGCAGGCGGAGCTCCCGAGGCAGCGACCGTCATCCAGGCCGCGCTGAGCCGTATCGGCTCGCCGTATACGTGGGG
>JAVXWV010000272.1:0-4793 GCA_032230775.1 Mycobacterium sp.
GCTCGGCCGCTGGCCTCGTGGCACATGTTCGAGCAGTCCGGCAGGTTGTTGGTGCCGAACTCGCGCACCCACAGCTGGTACAGAAACGTCGCCTCGTTGCTGAGCCGACCCGACGTGTAGAACGACGCCTGATCGGGGTTGTCCAACCCCCGCAGCGTGGCACCTGCAACGTCGAAGGCCTGCGGCCACGAGATCGGCACGTACCGGTCCGACTCGCCGTCATACGCCATCGGTTCGGTCAGCCGGCCCTGGTCCTCCAGCGCGAAATCCGTCCACCCCGACAGCTCAGACACGGTGTGGCTGGCGAAGAAGTCGCGGTCGACCCTCTTGCGGGTCATCTCCCAGGTGACGTGCTTGATGCCGTTCTCGCAGATATCCAGATGCAGACCTTTGGTGTCATCCGGCCACGCGCACCCCGGGCAGTCGAAGCCGCCGTTCTCGTGGTTCATCCGCTGGATCGCCCGGGTGCCGGCAATCAGCTCCCGGCTCTGCGCCAACACCTTCGCCACGCTGCGTGCGGCGCCCCAGCCCGCAGCGGGATGGTGGTAATCCTCCTGGGAAAACTCACCACCGGCGTTCGGGCCCCGCCCCACCGCGGGACGACCAGGCTCACCCTGCCCGAGCAGATCACCCGCAATAGGCTTCTTGTCGTTCCTCATCGGATGCCCTTCCTCCGAGTTCCAGCCGGTCGACGCGCCGCTGCATTTGACGGTCCAGCCGAGGCGCGAGAACTGACCTTTCAGCTTCGCAGGTTCAATGTCGTCGTGGCTAGCGTCAGTCTGCACGGTGTCTAACGTGCGGGTAGCCGGTAAGGCAAGGACCCCAGCCAGCAGGAATCGCCGATGGGTGTCTGCTGTGGTGACACAGGTGTGCTGAGGCGGAACCCTTGGCTGTACAGCCGGATCGGAAGGGTGGTCCCATGGATCTCGACAGACGCTCCCTGCTGGCTGCCACGCTTCTGATTACGGTCGCCGGGTGTGAAAAGCGCACGGACGGTCCGAATGTCAACTCTGCTTCCGCGACGCAGCTCCATATCCCCGATCCGAACGAAACGTTCGTACTACCGCACGACAAAATAACGTTCGAGGCCTGGGGCAACCTGCCACCGCGGAGCGGTGAAATGGCAATGCTTTATGGCGATTTCAACAAGCAAGGCCCGTATCTAGTAATGATGAGATGGAATCCCGGTTGGTTCAGCGCACCACATACCTATGCCACCGATCGGATTTGCGTCGTCGTATCCGGAACCTGGTGGGTTAACAGTGGGAACGACTTCTTGCCCGGCGACGCAGTTCCTGTTGGGCCAGGCGGATATGTGAAACGTACTGCCCGCACTCCGCATTACGATGGCGTGTTGCCAGATGGCCGCGATCCGGCCGTGATCGCCATCTTCGGACTCGGCCCCGTCGACCTACAGCTGGTCGACCCGACAAAGCCTTCATGGCGCCAGGTTTGACAGTC
Organism: Mycobacterium sp.; assembly: GCA_032230775.1. GTDB lineage: Bacteria > Actinomycetota > Actinomycetes > Mycobacteriales > Mycobacteriaceae > Mycobacterium. Next base: position 1,462 of record JAVXWV010000272.1, read on the forward strand.
GATCGGCCGCCTCGTCAGAAGCCTGCGGCCTGGCCGTCGCGACGCGGATCGCTGGCCGCGAGGTAACCGTCATCGAGCCGCCAGATCGCTTGGCAGCTGCCGAATTGGTTGTAGTCCTCGACGGTGACGATCTCGTGGCCTCGTCGGCGCAGTTCCTCCAGTGTCGCCGGCGGGAAGCCCCCTCGACGCTCACTTGCTTGTCCCGCGGCGCTCGGCAACGACGTCGTACCCAAGCCGGCAGGGCCGCAACTGGGTCAGTGATGTGCGCAGTGAGTTACGGTGCGGAAAAGATTTTCGGAACGAGTGTGGAGTTGTGTTCCGGCCAGCCAGCGTGTGCCGTCCGGGCTGGCAGGTACGGGACGCTCCGGCTTCCGGGGGTTGCCGATGTAGGACAGCCGTGACGACATTTTGACGCCGAGACGACATGCTTGTGTCATGGCAAGCAAAACCTGCGCATCGGATTTGTCATCGGTGCTGGCGCTGGCGGACTGCTATTGCTACACGCCCGCTGTATGCGCCCATAGTGCCGCTGGTGATCAATGTCACGGTGATCGCGGTGGGGCGGCGCATGGCGCGTTGCACGCCGGCGGATTTCGATAGCCACCGCTTATCAACTGGTCGACAAGCGGTCTTGGATTCGGCGGTGCACGAAGCGGAGTGTCGAAGGTGAAGGCGCACAGCCATAAACGACTTACGGAGGACGACGCGCAATCATGACTACCTTTCCGACACGGGGGACCGCTGCCGGAGCCGACGCTGTGGCTGAACTCACCGATGGATACAGTTTGGTAGTCGATGCCCTCAAGCTCAACGGCGTCCGAACGATCTACGGCGTGGTGGGCATTCCGATCACCGATGTGGCCCGCGTTGCGCAAGCCTCGGGCATCCGCTACATCGGTTTCCGTCACGAGAGTGATGCCGGTCACGCTGCGGCGGCGGCCGGATTCTTGACGAAGAGACCGGGCATCTGCCTGACGGTGTCGGCGCCGGGCTTCCTCAACGGGCTCGTCGCGCTCGCCAACGCCACCACGAATTGCTTTCCGATGGTTCAGATCTCGGGTTCCAGCGAGCGACATATCGTCGACCTTGCGCGAGGTGACTACGAGGAACTCGACCAACTGGCGGCGGCGAAGCCGTTCGCCAAGGCCGCCTACCGGGTAAACCGGATCGAAGACATCGGCCGCGGCATCGCCCGGGCTATTCGGACCGCGGTGTCGGGTCGTCCCGGCGGGGTCTATCTCGACATCCCCGCAGCGGTCCTCGGAGAGGTCATCGACGCTGAAAAGGCGGGCGCGTCGCTACGTCGGGTCATCGATCCGTCACCGCGTCAGCTGCCCGCGCCCGAGGCGGTGGACCGCGCGATCGGTCTGATTGCCCGTGCGCAACGGCCGCTGGTCGTCTTGGGCAAGGGTGCCGCCTACGCGCAGGCGGACAAGGAGATCCGGGCGTTCATCGAGGCCACCGGCCTGCCGTTTCTGCCGATGTCGATGGCGAAAGGCCTACTGCCCGACGATCATGTCCAGTCGGTGGCCAAAGCCAGGTCGCTCGCGTTGCGCCGGGCGGACGTCGTGTTGCTCGTCGGGGCCCGGCTGAACTGGTTGTTGGGTCACGGCGAGGCGCCGCAGTGGAATCCTGCCGCGCAGTTCATCCAGGTGGACATCGAACCTGCGGAGCTGGACAGCAATCAATCGATTGCCGCACCGTTGGTCGGCGACATCGGCTCGGTCATGCGGGCTTTGATTGAGCGGACCAAGCCCGATCAAATCAGGCCTCAGGCAGCATGGACGCGGGAGCTCGCTGCGCGTTCGGCGCAGAATGCGGCCAAGATGGCACAGCGTCTGGACGCCGATTCGCATCCGATGCAGTTCTACGGCGCCCTGAGGGCGATCCGTGATGTCCTGCACGAGCACCGTCACGCCTACGTCGTCAACGAAGGTGCCAATGCACTCGACTTCGCGCGCAACGTGATTGACATGTCGGTGCCGCGGCATCGTCTGGACAGCGGCACGTGGGGAGTGATGGGGATCGGGATGGGCTATGCGATCGCTGCGGCCGTCGAAAGCGGCGCGCCGGTCGTGGCGATCGAGGGCGACAGCGCGTTCGGGTTCAGCGGTATGGAGCTGGAGACCATCTGCCGCTATCGACTTCCGATCGTCGTCGTCGTGCTCAACAACGGCGGGGTGTACCGAGGTGACGGATTGAACACCGTATCCACCGATCCGTCCCCGACGACGCTGATGCCGCAGGCCCGCCACGATCGCCTGATCGAGGCATTCGGCGGCAGGGGCTACCAGGTCACGACGCCCGCACAGCTAACCATCGCGCTCACCAGAGCGCTGTTGTCGGGACGTCCGGCAGTCATCGACTGCGTGATCGATCCCGCCGATGGCACGGAAAGCGGTCACCTCACTCACCTCAACCCGACCGGTGTCGGGCAGTAGCAACCACCAATATAATTCCGCAAGAAGAGAACTCATCATGGCAAAACCGGTCCCTGGCCGGAATCAAGGTCATCGACTTCACCGGGGTTCAGGCGAGCCCGGCGGCAGTCGAAACGATCTCCGGCGGTGCGTTCAACCCGGCCGTCGCCGTCAGCGCGTCGAGATGGGCATATTCGCCTGGTCGACGCTGTGGGTCTACTTGCTTGCACAGATCATCGGCGGCATTGCAGCCGGCGTCGCCTTCGTTTATGTTTGTACGCAAGGAATTTCGGCGGCAAGTGTGGTGCCATGGTGGTCGTGGCTAGCCAGGTGAAGGTGGCCGCCCAGCGCCTCGACCCGGTCTTTAAGGCCGATCAGTCCGGATCCGCCACCGGAATTGGCGCCGCCCACCCCGTCGTCTGCCACCGAGATATGCACGACTTACTTTCATGTGTCATCGTCACAGCCACGATCGGCGATGTCGCTACCGCCGCCATACAACCGCCATACCTGCTAGTTGCAATCTGCCGCCGGGTGGGTGGGGTAGACGCGCCCGGGCTGCCTGAAGCCGAGATGTCTTGTCCAATAAGACTCTGCGCGAACTTCGACCAAATCCGTTGTTAGACAAGACGAGTAGGGACCGGCATCGCCGCGAGCGCCCAAATGGTGATCCGTTGTTAGCCGTCCAGAGTGCATTCAGGGCGGAAGGCAAAGCTCCCGCCCTGAATGCACGCTCTACGACGATGGTTAGCGATGCCCCCCATGATTCCCATAGCCATACCCAAACCCATACCCAAACCACGGGTACTGCTGCTGGCCAGCCTGCAGCGCCGCCGCCCCTGGCGAAGCGGTGACCTGCGCGTTGCCCGGCGTCTGGACCACGGTCGAATCGGCCGCGGCGATCGGCGCGAA
>JAVXWV010000043.1:0-4803 GCA_032230775.1 Mycobacterium sp.
GGCTGCGACGTCGCGGTCGTGGGCATTCCGTTCGACACCGGCGTCAGCTATCGGCCGGGGGCGCGATTCGGGCCTTCACACATCCGGCAGTGCTCGCGGGTGCTGAGGCCGTACAACCCGGAGCTCGAGGTGTCCCCTTTCGACAGCCAGCAGGTGGTCGACGCAGGCGACATCATCTGCACTCCGTACGACATCGCAACCGCGGTGCGCCAGATCGAAGAGCAGGCGTCGTCGCTGATCGACGGCGGCGCAAAGCTCGTCAGCCTGGGCGGCGACCACACCATCGCCTATCCCCTGCTGCGCGCGCATCACCGCCGCTACGGACCGGTGGCGTTGGTGCACTTCGACGCTCACCTCGACACGTGGGACACGTACTTCGACGCGCCGTTGACCCACGGCACACCGTTTCGCAGGGCCGCAGAGGAGGGCCTGTTCGTCTCCGGACACAGCGCGCACATCGGCATTCGTGGGGCGCTCTACTCGCCCGACGATCTCGACAACGACGCGGAACTGGGGTTTACCGTCGTGCACTGTTCTGCCTTCGAGTCGCGCACTGTCGCCGACGTGGTCGAGCAGTTGCGGTCCACGATCGGCGACCATCCGCTCTACGTTTCGATCGACATCGACGTCCTCGACCCCTCCCACGCTCCTGCCACGGGTACACCCGAGATCGGCGGCCTGTCGAGTCGCGAACTCCTCGGGCTGGTACGCGGTTTCGAGGGACTCAACCTGGTCGGGGCGGACATCGTCGAGGTCGCACCTGCCTACGACCACGCCGAGATAACCGGTATCGCCGCGGCGTATCTCGCATATGAGTTCGTGTCCCTGCTGGCACAGAAGGCCAGCCGATGAGCGTCGCCGCAGCCCCGATCCCCTGGCCCAACGGCGCACGCGCCGCAGCGTCGTTCAGCTTCGATGTCGACGCCGAGTCCGCGATGCTCGGGGTCTCCACCAAGCACGCCAGCCGGATGTCGGCGATCAGTCACCAGGCGTACGGACCTCTCACCGGCGTACCGCGGCTCCTAAAAATACTTGCCAAACACAGCGTCACGTCAACCTTCTTTGTGCCCGGCTACACCGCCGTTCGATACCCGGACGTCATCAAAGCCATCGTTGATGCCGGACATGAGATCGCGCACCACGGTTACCTGCACGAACCGATGTTCGGACTGACAGAGGACCAAGAGGCGACCATTCTCGACCGCGGACTCGAAGCCCTAGACGCCGTCGCAGGCGTGCGGCCAAGCGGATATCGCGCACCGATGTGGGAGCTGAACTGGCACTCGCCGAAATTGTTGCGCGACAGGGGCTTTCTTTACGACAGCAGCCTGATGGACACCGACCACCCCTACGAGCTCGCCGTCGACGGGGGCGGCCCGCTGGTCGAGATCCCGATTCAATGGGCACTCGACGACTGGGAACAGTATTGCTATGTGCCGGACTTCTCCGGCACGGGGCTGATCGAGAGTCCGGTCAAGGCCATCGAGATGTGGCAGCTGGAGTTCGACGCGATTCGCGCCGCCGACGGTTGCTTCGTGCTGACCAATCACCCGTTCCTGTCAGGGCGTCCGTCCAGGGCCCAAGCGCTGGACGGCCTGATCGAATATGTGTGCTCCCAGGGCGACGTCTGGGTCACCAGCATCGGCGAAATCGCGACGCACGTCCGCAGTCTCGACCTGAACCCCCGCTCCGTCGAACGGCCAGACCCGCGCGACTTCTAAACATGCAGCTGCCAGCGGGGCTGGTCAAGCTATCGGCGCCACAGCCACGAAATGCCTTCGTCACTGACACCCATCGCGCGGATGAAGGCCTCGTTGTCGAAGCCCGGCAACTTCTGCAGGCGGGGCCGTTTGATCAGGAACCGCGCCCGCCGGCGCCGCAGGAAGTTCATTGGTCAGCAAGCATCCCCGCGACGGATAGTGGGCATGATGAAGTAGAACCACCCGAACTATTCCGTGACGGGAAGCGAGGTTCGCCGTGCTTGGTCTGCCGGAACAAACGCGCGCCTGCCTGTTCGACCTCGACGGGGTCCTGACGGACACGGCCAGCGTGCACAAGAGGGCCTGGGCCGCCATGTTCGACGCATACCTTCGGGCGCGCGCCGAACGGACAGGCGAAGAATTCGTCCCGTTCGATCCGGGCGCGGACTACCTGAAGTACGTCGATGGCAAGAAGCGCGAGGACGGGGTCCGTTCCTTCCTAGCCAGTCGCAGAATCGAATTGCCCGAGGGTGACCCCAGCGACGGCCCCGATGCCGAAACGGTGTCCGGGCTCGGAAACCGCAAGAACGAGATGTTCGTGCGGACAATGCGCGAGGACGGTGTGAAGGTGTTCGAGGGGTCGCGTCGCTATCTCGAGGCCGTCGCCGCCGCGGGGCTAGGCATCGCGGTGGTCTCGTCCAGTGCGAACACCCGCGACGTGCTCGAAATCACCGGCCTGGACAGGTTCGTGCAGCACCGGGTTGACGGCGTGGTCATGCGAGAAGAAAATATCCCCGGCAAACCGGCCCCCGACTCATACCTGCGGGCGGCAGAACTACTAGACGTCGCCCCTGGCGATGCCGCGGTATTCGAAGACGCGCTGTCCGGCGTTGCAGCGGGACGCGCGGGAAACTTCGGTTTCGTGGTCGGCGTCGACCGGGTGGGCCAGGCAGATGAGTTGCAGCGCAACGGTGCCGACGTCGTGGTGACCGATCTCGCGGAGCTACTGCCGCGATGATTAGCGACGATGCCTTCCCTGTCGAGCCTTGGCACGTGCGCGAGACCTCGCTTGATCTCAACCTACTGGCACAGTCCGAGTCCCTGTTCGCGCTCTCGAATGGGCATATCGGCCTACGCGGCAACCTCGACGAGGGCGAGCCGCACGGGCTTCCGGGCACCTACCTCAACTCGTTCTACGAAATCCGTCCCTTGCCGTACGCGGAGGCAGGCTACGGGTATCCGGAGGCCGGCCAAACACTGGTCGACGTCACAAACGGCAAGCTGCTGCGGCTGCTGGTCGACGATGAACCGTTCGACGTCCGCTACGGCGAATTGCTCGAGCACGAGCGAGTTCTCGACATGCGGGCAGGCACGCTGACCCGCAACGTGCAGTGGAGATCGCCCGCGGGCAAGCAAGTGAAGGTGATATCGACCCGACTCGTGTCGCTGGCGCAACGCAGCGTTGCCGCCATCGAGTACATAGTCGAGGCGCTCGACGAGTTCGTCCGCGTCACCGTCCAGTCGGAGCTCGTCACCAACGAGGACCAGCCACCGACTTCGGCCGATCCGCGGGTCGCTGCGGTGCTCACCAACGCGTTGCAGTCCGTCCACTACGAAAAGAGCGACCGCGGAGCACTTCTCGTGCACCGGACGCGGGCCAGCAAGCTGATGATGGCTGCCGCGATGGACCACGAGGTCGAGGTGCCGGGGCGGGTCGAAGTCGCTACCGAGGCTGGCGAGGACTGGGCGCGCACCACGGTCATCTGCGGGCTGCGGCCCGGTCAGAGGCTGCGCATCGTCAAGTACCTCGCGTACGGATGGTCGAGCCTGCGCTCCCGCCCCGCCCTGCGGGATCAGGCCGCGGCCGCTGTCAGCGGCGCCCGCTACACCGGTTGGACCGGCTTGCTGGAGTCGCAGCACACCTATCTGGACGACTTCTGGGACAGCGCCGACGTCGAGGTCGAGGGCGACCCCAACTCCCAGCAGGCCGTGCGGTTCGGGCTCTTCCATGTGCTGCAGGCAAGCGCGCGCGCCGAGCGTCGCGCGATCGCGGGCAAGGGACTCACCGGGACCGGATACGACGGCCACGCATTCTGGGACACCGAAGGTTTCGTCCTGCCGCTCCTCACCTACACCACACCTCATGCCGCCGCCGACGCGCTGCGGTGGCGAGCGTCGACGCTCGACGTCGCAAAGGAGCGCGCGGCGCAGCTTGACCTTGAAGGCGCGACATTCCCCTGGCGGACGATCCGCGGCCAGGAGTGCTCGGCGTACTGGCCGGCCGGCACCGCCGCATGGCACATCAACGCTGACATCGCCATGGCGTTCGAGCGGTACCGCACCGTAACCGGCGACAACTCGTTGGAGGCGGACTGCGGCCTGGGGGTGTTGGTCGAGACGGCCCGGCTCTGGCTATCGCTCGGGCATCACGACCGGCACGGCGTTTGGCACGTCGACGGCGTGACCGGTCCCGACGAGTACACCGCGGTAGTGCGCGACAACATCTTCACCAACCTGATGGCGGCACACAATCTGCGCACGGCGGCTGAAGCCTGTGTGCGCCACGCCGAGGCGGCGCACGCGATGGGAGTCACTACCGAGGAGACCGCCGCCTGGAGAGACGCGGCCGACGCCGCGCACATCCCCTTCGACCATGAGCTTGGCGTCCACCCGCAGTGCGACGGCTTCACAACCTTTGCGGAGTGGGATTTTTCGGCCAACACCGCCTACCCGTTGTTGCTACATCAGCCCTACGTGCGGCTGTACCCGGCGCAGGTGCTCAAGCAAGCGGACCTGGTGCTGGCGATGCACTGGCTGAGCCACGCCTTCACGGCAGAGCAGAAGGCGCGCAATGTCGACTACTACGAGCGGCGCACCGCGCGCGACTCGTCGCTGTCCGCCTGCACCCAGGCGGTGATGTGTGCCGAGGTCGGCCACCTGGAGCTGGCCCACGACTATGCCTACGAGGCGGCGCTGATCGACCTGCGGGACCTTCACCACAACACGCGCGACGGGCTGCACATGGCGTCACTGGCCGGATCGTGGACAGCACTGGTGGCCGGCTTCGGCGGCCTGCGCGACGACGAGGGCGTGTTGTCGCTCG
>JAVXWV010000355.1:0-2655 GCA_032230775.1 Mycobacterium sp.
TGACCGTCGGCGCGACCGCCGTCGGGTCGGCTCTAACCGTCAGCGACTACGGTCTGCTGGACGCGGCGGTCGCCCGACCGCAGGCCACGGTCTTCGGCGTTGATGCCTACCCCGACAACTTCACCAAAGCTGCCGCGCTGCTTGAGTTGCTGGCACGCAATCATGCCTTCGTCGACGGAAACAAACGCACGGCGTGGGGGGCGACATGGGTATTTCTGCACATCAACGGGATAGAGCTGGGTGACCTCGACGTCGATGATGCCGAGGTCTTCATGAACGACGTGGCGTCCCGTGGAGACCTAGGCATTGACTCCATCGCTACCAAGCTGGCGGGATACGCGCGCAGCGGCCGTTCGTAGTGCGGCCTCCCACGCGGGCGGCAGCCTGGCGCGGCGCTATTCGGCAGTCGGAGGTAACCCAACCCGTGCCGTTCGGGGATCTGGCTCACAGATTGTGTGCCGGTTATCGGGAAGAACCAATTGGGTGTCAGCGGCGACGTAATCGACTCGAGACAGCGCCAACCTGGAAGGGCAAGAGGATAAAACATCGAAAGGAAGTTCCACCATGCGAATCGGATTGAAGGCCTTACCACCGATATTGGCGGCAGGTGCTGCCGTGGTCGCCATCGGCGCTGCACCGATCGCCGCGGCCGACACCCCGGCTCAGCCGGCAAGTATCGCTGCCGGCCCGACCGTGGAGATGGTCGGCCACGGCGGTGGGGGTCACGGCGGCGGCGGTTGGCACGGCGGCGGCGGCGGTTGGCGCGGCGGCGGTGATTGGCACGGCGGTGGTTGGCGCGGCGGTTGGAACCCTTGGTTCCACCCCTTCGGCCTGCCTTGGTGAGGGGCCGCGACGAGATGACAGGCGCGACGGTCGATAGCTGAGCGGCGCGAACTCAGGGCCGTGGCCAAGTCTCCGGCAGACCATGGCCGCCGTCGGCCACCACCACTGTCCCGGTGACGAACGAGGCCGACTCGTGGGCGAGAAAGAGCACGCACGCGGCGATCTCCGTCGGCGTGCCACTGCGCCCGATCGGTCCCGCCGCCGCGGCGGCGGCTTCGAACGTCAACTGTGAATCGGTGGAGATGTAGCCTGGCGCAACGACGTTCACGGTGATGCCGTCTCCGACGACCTCCAGGGCCAGTGCCCGCGACAAGCCCACCAGGCCCGCTTTCGCGGCAGTGTAGGTCGACTGACCCGGCATCGCGTTCACCGTGCCCGTGGTCGACCCGATTGAGACGATTCGCCCGTATCCGGCCGCCGTCATCAGGGGCACCACCGACCGGCACATGAGAAATGCCGTCGTGAGGTTGCGGGCCAACGCTGCATCCCACGCTGCTAGCGACATCTCCGTGACATCGTCGTCGGCGTCCCAACCCGATGACACCGACGTCATGCCGGCGTTGTTTACCAGCACGTCGACACGGCCCCATCGGTCCAGCGCGGCGCGCACCAGACTGTCGGCCGCCCCGTCGACGGTCAGGTCGGCGATCACGCCGACGGCCGCGTCGCCGAGTTCTGCCGCCCGCTGATGCACGCGCTCGGAGGTGGCACCCAGCACCACCCGGCCGCCCTCGGCGACGAGCTCGCGTGCGACTGCCGCGCCGATGCCGCCCGGCGCTCCGGCGCCGGTCACGATCGCCACCCGGTCCCGAAAGCGCGCCATGGGTCCAAACTATCCCGGGTCGGTTGGTCGAGTGCCGTCGAGACCGGCCCGCAGGGTGCGGCTTTCAGTGTGTTGACACCCACCTCACAGCACTAGACACCAAAGGTCCTGCGGCGCCAACACTTTCAACATGGCGGTCGTCGATCGCTCCCAGATTGCCTACCGGTTAGCAGGGGGCACTAAATGGGTGTCAGCGGTAACGCCCCCGAGCCGATGGCGCGCGAATCTGGAGGGTGCAATTACATAGACAATCGAAGGATTACAGCATGCGAATTGGATTGAAGTGCATCACACCGATGTTGGCGGCGGGTGCTGCCGCGGTCGCGATCGGCGCCGCACCGATAGCCGCGGCCGCATCCGCTCCGGCCCAGTCGGCGACGATCGCCGCGGCCCCCACCGTGGAGACGGCCGGCTGGGGCGGCGGTTGGTACGGCGGCGGTCGCGGTGGTTACGGGCACGGCTTCCGCGGTGGTTACGGGGACGGCTTCCGGGGTTTTTACGGGCACGACTTCCGCGGTGGTTACGGGCGTGGGTTCCGGGGCTGGCGCTGGTAAGCGGCGGTGCGGCGCGTGCGAATGCCATTCGTGGAACTCGTTGCGGTTGAGCACAATTGGTTTAGATGCGAGGACGTTGCGGCTAACCTCAGAACATGGAGCGGCTCAGCGGTCTTGACGCGAGTTTCCTCTACATCGAAAGCCCAACCCAGCCTCTGCACGTGTGCTCGATCCTCGAGCTGGACACCTCAACGGTGCCCGGTGGCTACACGTTTGAGCATCTTCGCGACGAGCTGGCCTTAAGGATCGCGGCGATCCCCGAGTTCCGGGCAAAGCTGGCCGACAGCCAGCTCAATCTGGACTACCCCGTGTGGGTCGAGGACGAGGCGTTCGACCTCGACCGTCATCTGCTGCGCATCGGCCTGCCGTCGCCGGGAGGGCGCCGGGAGTTGACCGAGGTGTGCGGGCACATCGCGTCCGCGCCGCTGGATCGCG
>JAVXWV010000375.1:0-6897 GCA_032230775.1 Mycobacterium sp.
TGCTGACCATCGCCGCGATCGTCCTGGTGTACTTCCAGTTCCGCGGCGACTTCCTGGATCGCGACAAGCTGACCATGATGGCGGCGCGGGCAGGTCTGTCGATGGATCCCGGTGCGAAGGTCACCTACAACGGCGTGGAGATCGGCCGGGTCGGCAACGTCCAGGCGGTCACCGTCGGCGACCAGCAGCGGGCCAAGATCACCCTGGAGGTTGATCCCAAGTACCTGCACCTGATTCCGAAGAACGTCGAAGCCGACATCAGCGCGACGACCGTGTTCGGCAACAAGTACATATCGTTCAAGTCGCCGAAAGACCCGTCCCCGCAACGCATCACGACTTCCGATGTGATCGACGTGACTTCGGTGACCACCGAGTTCAACACCTTGTTCGAAACGGTTGTCGACGTGGCCCAGCAGGTCGACCCGATCAAGCTGAACCAGACCCTGAGCGCGACCGCAGAAGCGCTCGGCGGGCTCGGCGATCGGTTCGGCCAGTCGATCGTCCAAGGCAACGACATCCTGGCCGACATCAACCCGCAGATGTCAGACATCCGTCGACTCAACCAAGGTCTTGCGAGTCTCGGTGATGTGTACGCCAACGCCGCGCCTGACCTCTTCGACGGCCTTGAGCACGCGGTGACCACCGCGCGCACCCTCAATGAGCAGCGGGACAACATCGATCAGGCGCTGATGGCCGCCGTCGGGTTCGGCAACACCGGGGGTGACATCTTCGAGCGCGGCGGGCCCTACCTGGTGCGCGGCCTGCAGGACCTGATCCCCACCTCACAACTGCTCGACACGTACAGCCCCGCACTCTTCTGCACGATCCGCAACTTCCACGACGTCGAGCCCAAGGTCGCCGCATCGCTTGGCGGCAACGGGTATTCGCTGCGGACCCTCTCAGAAATCATGGGATTGGGAGCCGGTAATCCATACGTGTATCCCGACAACCTGCCGCGGGTGAACGCACATGGCGGCCCCGAGGGCAGGCCGGGCTGTTGGCAGCCCATCACGCGTGATCTGTGGCCGGCGCCCTATCTGGTGATGGATACCGGTGCCTCCATCGCGCCGTACAACCACTTCATGCTCGGCTCGCCGATCTTTATCGAGTACGTGTGGGGGCGCCAGATCGGGGAGAACACGATCAACCCATGAAAATGACCGGAACAGCCATCAAGCTCGGCATCTTCACACTGGTGCTGTTGCTGTTCACCGCGATCATCATCGTGGTGTTCGGCCAGATGCGATTCGATCGCACCACCGGATATTCGGCGGTCTTCTCCTCCGCGAGCGGGCTGCGGGCCGGCCAGTTCGTCCGCGCTTCCGGCGTAGAGGTCGGCAAGGTCTCCAACGTTGAATTGATCGATGGTGGAGCGCAGGTGAAGATCGACTTCAACGTCGACCGGTCGTTGCCGCTGTTCGACGGGACGACCGCTTCCATCCGGTACCTGAACCTGATCGGTGACAGGTACATGGAGCTCAAGCGCGGCGACAGCGACAAGCGCCTCCCGGCCGGCGGCACCATCCCCATCGAGCACACCGAACCCGCGCTCGATCTCGATGCGTTGATCGGCGGCTTCCGCCCGGTGTTCAAGGCACTCGACCCGGACAAGGTGAACAGCATCGCCCAGTCGATCATCACGATCTTCCAGGGCCAGGGGGGCACCATCAACGACATCCTCGACCAGACCGCGTCTCTGACGTCGGCGCTGGCCGATCGTGACCAGGCCATCGGCGAGGTGATCAGAAACCTGAACACCGTGCTCGACACCCCGGTCAAGCATCAGCAGCAGTTCGACCAGACCTTGGTTGACTTCGAGAAGCTGATTACCGGACTGAAGGACCGGAAGGATCCGATCGCCAGTTCGGTCGCAGGCATTAGCGACGCTGCTGGCACCGTCGCCGACCTGCTCGCCGACAACCGCCCGCTGCTGCAGAGCACCGTCACCTATCTCGAGGGGATCCAGCAGCCGCTTGTGGACCAGAAGACTCAGCTCAACGACATCCTGGTGAAGCTGCCGACGGCGTTCAACATCATCGGCAGGGCCGGCGGCATCTACGGCGACTTCTTCAACTTCTACGCGTGCGATATCTCGTTGAAGCTCAACGGGCTGCAACCGGGTGGCCCGGTGCGAACCGTCAAGCTCATCGCCCAGCCATCGGGTAGGTGCACGCCGCAATGAGGACACTCGAGGGTTCAAACCGTGTTCGTAACGGGGTGATGGGCATCATCCTGCTGGTCGTCGTGATCGGCGTGGGCCAGAGCTTCGCCAGCGTGCCGATGCTGTTCGCAACGCCGACGTACTACGCCCAGTTCTCCGACACCGGCGGGCTCAACAAGAGCGACAAGGTCCGCATCGCCGGTGTGGACGTCGGCAAGGTGCGCTCCATGACCATCGACGGGGACAAGGTGGTCATCGGCTTCGGGCTGGACGGCACGCAGATCGGCAAGCAGACCCGCGCGTCCATCCGCACCGACACCATCCTCGGCCGGCGCGATATCGAACTCGAGCCTCGGGGTTCAGATCCGTTGCGCCCCAACGGTGTTCTGCCGCTTGGCCAGACCACCACCCCGTACCAGATCTACGACGCGTTCTTCGACGTGACCAAGGCGGCGTCCGGCTGGGATACCCAGACGGTGAAGAAGTCACTGAATGTCCTTTCGGAGACCATCGACCAGACCTATCCGCATCTGTCCGCCGCGCTCGACGGGGTGGCCCGGTTCTCCGACACCATCGGCAAGCGCGACGACCAGATCAAACAACTGCTCGCCAACGCCAACAAGATCGCAGGCATCCTCGGCAACCGCAGCTCTCAGGTCAACCAACTGCTGGTCAATGCGCAGTCGCTGCTCGGTGCCATCAACGAACGCAACTACGCGGTCAGCATGCTGCTCGAACGGGTGAGCCAGTTCTCCGATCAGGTGAAGGGCTTCATCGACGACAACCCGAACCTCAACCACGTACTCGAGCAGCTCCGCACCGTCAGCGACATCCTGCGGGACCGCAGGGGCGACCTGATGCAGACGCTGACCACCGTCGCGAAATTCGTTGCGTCGCTTGGTGAGGCTGTGGCCTCAGGCCCGTACTTCAAAGTCATGCTTGTGAACCTGTTGCCAGGCCAGATTCTGCAGCCGTTCGTCGACTCGGCGTTCAAGAAGCGTGGCATCGATCCGGAGAAGTTCTGGGGCGACGCTGGTCTGCCGGCGTACCAATTCCCCGACCCGAATGGGCAGAGGTTCCCCAATGGTGCGCCTGCGCCCGCGCCCACCGTGCTGGAAGGCACGCCGGACCATCCCGGACCGGCTGTGCTGCACGGATCGCCGTGTTCCTACACGCCGCCGCCCGACATGCTGCCGAGGCCCGGCGACCCAATGCCGTGCTCGCGCTTGACGACCGGTCCGTTCGGCGGCCCCGAATACGGCCCGCCCGACGTCGTCACCTCGCCGCCGAACCCGAATGGTCCTGGCTTCACACCCGGCGTGCCCGCTGCGGCCATCCCTGGGCAGATGCCGCCGGACATGCCAGGTGCACCCGTGCCGCTGCCGCCGGCCCCGCCGAACGCACGCACGGTCCCGGTGGGTCCGCTGCCGCCTGAGGGGCCGGACTTCACGCCGGGTATCGCACCACTACCCCCGGCACTGACCGGGCCGCCGCCACCCCCGGGACCTGGCCCAGACGCGGGGCCTGCTGGTGCGCCGCCGCTGCCAGGCAACCCGCCGTACCTTCCGCCCGGATCGCAGGGGGGCTGACGCGATGTCGACAATTTTCAATGTCCGAAACATCAAGCTGCCTAGCGGCATATCTCGGGCTTCGGTCATCATCGGCACGCTGGTCGTGATCCTGGCGCTGGTGGCAGGCGTCGTCGGCTGGAACCTGTACACGAAGCTGACCACCAATACCGTCGTCGCCTACTTCCCTGAAACGTTGGCGTTGTACGCCGGCGACAAGGTGCAGATCATGGGCGTCCAGGTCGGCCAGATCGACACGATCGAACCGGCCGGCGACAAGATGAAGGTGACGTTCCACTACGACAACAAGTTCAAGGTCCCGGCCAACGCCACCGCATCGATCCTCAACCCAAGCCTGGTGGCGTCGCGCAATATCCAACTGTCGCCGCCGTACACCGGCGGACCCGTGATGGACGACAACGCGGTCATTCCGATCGACCGCACGCAGGTGCCGGTCGAGTACGACGAACTGCGTGACTCGCTCAATCGGATCCTGACCGACCTGGGCCCGACCAAGGAACAGCCCAAGGGCCCGTTCGGCGACATCATCGAATCAGCGGCGAATGGGTTCGCAGGCAAGGGCGAACAGCTCAACAAGACGCTGAAGGGTCTGTCCGATGCGCTCTACACCCTCAACGAGGGGCGCGGCGACTTCTTCGGCGTGGTCAAGAGTTTGGCGCTCTTCGTCAACGCGCTTTACCAGAGCGATCAGCAGTTCGTCGCGCTCAACAAAGACCTCGCGACGTTCACCAACTCGTTCACCAACACCAACCGGGAAGTGGCCGACGCGCTGCAGGACCTCAACCAGCTGTTGACGACCACGCGTCAGTTCATCGGCAAGAACGGCGAAGTGTTGAGCCACGACATCAACAACCTGGCCGACGTCACCAATGCGATCCTGCAGCCTGATCCGCTGAATGGCTTGGAAACCGCCCTGCATGTGTTCCCCACGCTCGGCGCGAACCTGATGAACATCGTGTCGCCCAACACCGGCGGCGTGATGGGCCTGCTATCCGTGACCAACTTCACCAACCCACTTCAGTTCATCTGCAGCTCAATTCAGGCCGGCAGCAGGCTCGGCTACCAGGAGTCCGCGGAATTGTGCGCGCAGTATCTGGCGCCGATCCTCGATGCGATCAAGTTCAACTATCCACCATTCGGCGCGAACCAGTTCGCAGGCGCGATGACATTGCCGAAGCAGATCGCGTACTCCGACCCCCGGCTGCAGCCACCGCCGGGGTACAAGGACACCACCGTGCCCGGTATCTGGTCACGCGACACCTTGTTCTCGTTCGGTAACCATGAGCCGGGCTGGGTCACCGCGCCCGGCATGCAGGGCGTCGACGTGCAGCCGTTAACCGCGAACATGCTGACGCCCGAGTCGCTCGCCGAACTGATGGGTGGCCCTGACGCGCCTATACCGGGGGCGCCGCCCACGTTTGGCGGCCCGCACCAGGCCGGGCCGCCGGACGCCTACAGCGAGAACACCCCGTTGCCGCCGCCGTGGTATCCGCAGCCGGGACCGCCGCCTGGTCCCGCACCGGGCGTGATACCGGGCGACCCGGGTGGATCACCACTGTCGGGGCCTGCGCCTGCCGGCCCGGCGCTACCCGCTGAGGCAGGTGGATAAGCATGCTCAAGTTGTCTAGATGGAGCCGTATCGCCAGCCGCGCCCTCGCGCTCGTGATGGTCGCGTTGGTGCTGAGTTCGTGCGGGTCGTGGAAGGGCATCGCGAACGTTCCGCTGCCCGGCGGCCCCGGCACAGGATCGAACAAGACGACGATCTACGTGCAGATGCCGGATACGTTGGCGCTCAACGTGAATAGCCGCGTGCGGGTGGCCGACGTGTTTGTCGGCCGGGTGCGCGCGATCGAGCTGAAGAACTGGGTCGCGACGCTGACACTTGATCTGCAACCCGACATCAAGCTGCCGCAGAACACACTGGCGAAGATCGGGCAGACCAGCCTGCTGGGCAGTCAGCACGTGCAGCTGGACTCGCCCCCTGATCCTTCTCCGCAGCTGTTGAAGAACGGCGACACCATCCCGCTGAAGAACAGCTCGGCGTTCCCCAGCACCGAACAGGTGTTGGCGAGCATCGCAACGATCCTGCGAGGTGGCGGTATCTCGAACCTGGACACCATCCAGACGGAGATCTTCAACGTTCTCAACGGGCGGGGCGACCAGATCCGTGAGTTCCTCAACCGGTTGGACACCTTCACCGATCAGCTGAACCAGCAGCGCGACGACATCACCCACGCCATCGACTCGACGAATAAGCTGTTGTCAATCGTGGCTCAGCGCAACGACACGCTCGACCGGGTGCTGACCGAGTTCCCGCCGCTGATCAAGCATTTCGCCGACACCCGGGACCTGTTCGCCGATGCGGTAACGGCGCTGGGCCGGATCAGCGTGGCGGCCGACAATGCGCTGGCACCGTCGAGCGCGAACCTGCACACCAACCTGCAGAACCTCCAGCGACCGCTCAAGCAGCTGGGCCGGGCTTCTCCGTATCTGATCGGCGCGCTGAAGCTGATGCTCACCGCGCCGTTCTCGATCGAGAACGTGCCGAAGGTGGTTCGCGGCGATTACCTCAACGTGTCGCTGATGGTCGACTTCACCCTGTCCGCGCTCGACAACGGTGTGCTTTCCGGCACCGGTGTCTCGGGCATGCTGCGCGCACTCGAGCAGTCCTGGGGCCGTGACCCGGAGACGATGATGCCGGATGTGCGGTTCACGCCGAACCCGCACGACGCACCGGGCGGACCACTGGTCGAAAGGGGTGAGTGAGCAGTGCTGACCCGCTTCATCAAAATCCAGCTTGTGCTGTTCACGGTCCTGACGGTCATCGCGATCGTCGTGTTGGGCTGGTACTACCTGCGGGTGCCCAGCCTGGTCGGGATCGGGCAGTACAAGCTCTATGCCGACCTGCCCCGCTCGGGCGGCCTTTACGGCACGGCCAACGTGACGTATCGCGGCACCCAGATCGGCAAGGTGACCGCCGTCGATCCCACCGAGAACGGCGCCCGTGCCGAGATGAGCATCGACAGCCACTACAAGATCCCGGCCGACGCGACCGCGAACGTGCACTCCGTTTCTGCGATCGGTGAGCAGTACCTCGACCTGGTGTCGACCGGCAATCCCGGCCACTACCTCAGCGACGGCCAGACT
>JAVXWV010000414.1:0-3360 GCA_032230775.1 Mycobacterium sp.
AAACGACCGGGCGATGTCGCGAGCCTCGGCGTCCGCGGGCACGTTCTGCGGCATCTTGGTGACCAACATCGCCAGGTAGCGAGCCAGGATGAAGTTGAACAGGCCACCGTCGCCTCCACCCTCCCCGTTGATGATCCCGTCGGGTGCCATGTTGTCCCGCACCGCGGCGACCAGCCGGTGCACCCGCGAGGCGTGCTCGGGGTCGTCTGTGCGCGCCGCCAGCTCGACGTCCAGCCCTATCACCACGCCCTGGCAGTACGTGTACTGGGCGCGCACCAGCGAACCGGCCTTGATTCCGTCGAACACCAGGTGAGTCTCCGGGTCGATAATGGTTTCGTCGATCCAGTCGGACATCTGCTGTGCGCGCCGCAGCCGGTCGCCGTATCGCGCCAGGAAGATCCCCGCAGGTCCGTTCGCCGGGGCATTGAAGAACTGGTCTTGTTTGCGCCACGGGATGCCGCCACCGTCCTCGGGCACCCATGCGTTGAGGAATTGCTCGGACAGCTTCTTGAGCGCCTTCGGCCGCTCCACGCCGGCCAACCGCCCGGCCCGCTCGAGGGCCAGCGCGAGCCAGGCCATGTCGTCGTAGTAGTTGTTGGTCCAGGAACCGTTGTTGCGCAACCGATGTGACCGGATCTGGCGGGTGATCTTGACGATCCGGTCGGGTTGCGGGTCGCGCACCTGCGCGTCGACCAGGCAGTCCAGCAGGTGCGCCTGCCACCAGTAGTGCCAGGTGCGGAACTCGCCGTCGTGGCGGGTCGGCGGCCACGACACCACACCGAGCTGAGTGCCGGGCATCTTCCAGATCCGTTTCAGGTGCCGCTTGGCAACGGCGGCTTCCGCGCTTGCTGCTCGATTGGCCCACAGCTGATCCATGGAGTTGATCCTGCCCTACCAGGCCTTGGAAATGTCTCCATGTTGAGTGATCCAGGTGTGCATGGCGATGCCCGCGGCAACCGCGGCGTTGATACTGCGGGTAGATCCGAATTGGGCGATCGACACGGTGACGGCCGCACCTGCCTTCGCGTCGTCGGTGATGCCCGGGCCTTCCTGGCCGAAGATCAGCAGACAATCCCGCGGCAGATCCGTCTGCTCGAGTCGGACCGCGCCTGCCACGTTGTCGACGGCAACGACGGTCAACCCGGAATCCGACGCGAAGGCCAACAGTTCGGCGGTGGTGTCGTGGTGGCGCAGGCGTTGATAGCGGTCGGTCACCATGGCACCGCGCCGGTTCCAGCGCCTGCGGCCGACGATGTGCACGGTGTCGACGGCGAACGCGTTGGCGGTCCGTACCACCGCGCCGATGTTCGCGTCGTTTCCGAAGTTCTCGATTGCCACATGGAGCGCGCAGCGGCGATTGTCTATGTCGGCGATGATCGCGTCGCGCGTCCAGTACCGGTATGCGTCAACGACGTTGCGGGTGTCGCCGTCGCGCAGCAGCGCGGGGTCGTACCGCGGGTCGTGCGGCGACGGACCCTCCCATGGGCCAACGCCTGGCGTTTCGCCCCATTCAGTTGGGCCCGCATCAGTCACGGGTGGTCCACAACCCGGCATGCGTGCCGACGAGCGACACCGTCGCGTAGAGCAGTGCCGCGTTGATCTCACCCTGCGTGCACAGCGACGCGCGGACCTGAACGGCGTCTAGCGATGCCTCCGGCAGCACGAGCACCGATGCGCCGTAGACGTCGCAGGCGTGGCTCAGCCCGGGGGCGGGCAGCGTCGGCGCCGCCAGCACCATCATGGGGCCGCCACGGCGGGCCGAGTCGTCGCGGTATCGCGCTGCCAGACCGGCGATTTCGAGTCCGAGCAGCATGTAGCCGTTGCCGGAAAATGCCGTCGGGTCACCCATCGCGGACGGATCCAGCTGTGCGCCGTCGGCGCGAAACGCGTCGACGCTGGTGGTCTTGAGCACCAGTCCGGTGTCGTTCTCATTCGTCGGCAGCACGCCGATGGGAAACGCCGCGGGGTACGCCGCGGCGGTATCGGGGATTCGCTCACGCGGCGAGTACACGTAGACACCACGTACCTGGGACTGGTCGCGCTGCGGACCCAAACACACAGTGCCTGCGAGATGGTCCGGGGTTGGCGTTGACAATGGTTGCAGCGCAAGGCTTGTCACATCCTTGCAGGCGCCGTAGCCGTTGGCCTCGATCGGATGCGCCAGTGCACCGTAGAGCCCGAACCGGATATCCTCGGGTTTGGCGTGCGGGCCGTCCTTGTGCGAAGGGGAAGCGTCCACGTCGACCAGGACGTAGTCACCGTCGAACCGCAGATTCGTCACCGACATGTTCCAGCCCAGGACAGACTGTGCTTCGCCGACGGTCGCGGACTGAGTGGAGTACGGATGGGCGCGGCCGTCATCGCCGGAGCATCCAGAGGCGACCATGACGATCGCCGCTATGACGGCGATTAACGCACGCAGTGACATCTAGGTGCGACTCAAGTTCTATTCCGGCCGCGGCCTACGACTTTCGTCATGGCGCGCACCAGGTTTCGCGGCACCACCCGGCCGCCGGTGGTGAGCGCCTTGTACTGCAGGCCAGGAACGATGACCACCTTGTCCCTGGCGACGTCGACCATGCATTCGCGCACCACGTCGTCGACCTCGAGCCAGAGGAACGACGGAGTCGAGGCCATGTCGATGCCTGCGCGAGCGTGAAACTCGGTGTGCACGAAGCCAGGGCACAACGCGTGCACGCCGACGCCGGTGCCGCCGAGGCCGTTGGCCAGACCTTCGGAGAATGCGATCACCCAGGCCTTGGACGCCGAGTACGTCGACCCCCGGCCCGGCAACAACCCCGCCACACTGGCGACGTTGATCACTGTGCCCTCGGCGGCCGCCAGCATGGGCGGCAGCGCGGCGTGCGTCAGCTGCATCACAGCGGTGACGTTGACGTCGAGCTGCGATTGCAGCAGCGCCAGGTCGGCGGTCCAGAATTCCCCGGACGTGCCAAACCCAGCGTTGTTCACCAGAACTCGCACTCCGGCGGCCAGCCGGTCGGCCACCTTGGCGCGGTCGGCGTCGGAAGCCAGGTCGGCCGCGAGGACCTCCACGTTCGCGCCTGCCTCGTCGTGCAACTCAGCCGCAAGGCACTCCAGCCGCTCGGCGTCGCGGGCGACCAGCACCAGGTCGTAGCCGTCGATGGCGTAGCGGTGGGCGAATCCGGCGCCTAGCCCGGACGTCGGTCCAGTGATCAGTGCGACGGGGCGTGACATGCACACAGGCTACTTCCCCCGAGTCGCTACGCTCCTGCCCCGCCGGGAAGACTAACTAGCGCTGGTAGTGCGGGGACTGCCGCCCGTTGCGCGACGGTGGCGGCGGTGGGCGCCGCAGCGGATCGGCGCGGCCCGCCTCGGGGC
>JAVXWV010000438.1:0-10957 GCA_032230775.1 Mycobacterium sp.
GTCTGGATCTCGGAGATCCCGCTCACCGTCTCCTCGAGCTCAGCCGCCATCGCGCGGTCCGCGTTCAGCAGCCGTCGCGTCGCCGCCTGAACGTGACGACCTGCGAACCGCAGCGAGATCAAGGCCAGCGGGGTAAGGATCAGCGCGGCGATCGTCATCTGCCACGATATGGCCAGCAGATAACAGATCGCCAAGATCAGTACGACTGCGTCGATCAGCGGCGGAATCAGGCAGTCGGTTAGAAGCCTTTGCACACCAGCTGATTCGGTCAGCACACGCTGCATCAGCGCGCCGCTGCGCGAAGCGGTGAAGAAGTCGAGCGAAAGCGTTTGGATGTGGTCATGCACCCGCTGGCGGATGTCCGTCACCAGCAGCCGGTCGACCTTTGCGCCGACCCAGGCGTTGACGAAGTACATCAGCTGCGTCAGCAACAGCGAGATCGCCCACGCCGCCAGAAGCACCGCGAACGGAACGACCGGACCCGCCATCGAACCAAGCAGATCGTCTTTGGTCGCAAGGACCGGTCCCTGCAAATCCCAGACCCTGCTTAGGTTTCCGCTCTCGCCGGCGTCGGCGACGACCTGCATCATGGGCCCAAAGGCAGCCGCCGAAATGTACGGCAAGGCCGACGCAATCAGACCGAGGAGAATCGAGACCGCGACGAAGCCGCGCACCGCCCGCAGCATGCCCAGACTGCGCCACACCAGAGCCCGAGACATCGCCGGGTGCGCAGCGGTCGTTTCAGTCAATTGAGTCCACCTCTTCCTGGTCAGGATGCTAGGTGGACGCCACCGCCTGAGCGTCCTTATCGGACGGCGTGCCCTTCAGGCCCCGCCAGAACAGGTTGATCATCAACTCCGCGGCCTCATCGACGTCGGCATCGCCGGTGCTGACCCGGGTCGCGACCGCCTCGCCCGCACCCACCAGGGCGACGGCCATCATGTCGAAGTCGGTGTCCGGCTCGGGATGGCGGGTGCCCGACCGCAGCAGCCTGCCGACCAGGTCGATGATCCGTTCGCGACCCTCGCGCACCGTGTGGGCGAACGCCTGTGAGCTGGTGGCCTGGGTGTACAGCACCATCCACGACGCCCGGTTCGCGTCAATGTAGGTCAAGAATGCGAGAACGGCGTTGCGCAGCAGCTCTTTTGGGCTCTGCGTGAAGTCGATCTTGCTTCGCACATCATCGACGAACCGGGTCAGCTCGCGGTCGAGGCATGCCCCGAACAGCTCTTCCTTCGAGCCGTAGTACAGATACAGCATCGGTTTGGAGATCTCCGCCTCGGCGGCGATCGCGTCCATCGACGTCTCGTGATAGCCGTTGACAGAGAACATCTGCACCGCGGCGTCGAGCATCTGCTGTTCGCGCACGGCGCGTGGCAAACGCTTGGTGCCTCCGGCCATTAGAGTCCCCTGCCGGGAACGACGCGCTGTGACGTTAGGCGAATCAGTACCGCTGACCTACGTGGGAACGCAGATGTTGTCGGTGTGGCCTCATAGGTTTGTGGCATGTTCAACCTCCAGTCTCCTCGCGTTGTGGCCGCGGTGCCGATGTGAGGCGGGCGTATAAGTTTCGATTGCGTCCGACCGCACGTCAGCACATGGCGTTGGCGAGTTGCGCGGAGTTGCATCGGGAGTTGTACAACGCTGCGCTCCAGGAGCGCCGGGACGGATGGGCGGGAAGTAAGTCCCAAATTGGCTACACGGACCAGGCCGCCCAACTCACCGACATCCGTTCCGCACGTGCGGATGTTGCGAGGTGGTCGTACTCCAGCCAGCAGGCCACACTGCGTCGCTTGAACAGGGCATTCAACTCGTTCTTCCGTCGGATCAAGACGGGAAAGACACCAGGGTTTCCACGGTTCAAGGCCCAAGGTCGGTTCGACAGTGTGGAGTGGCCCAAAGACGGAGACGGCGCGCGCTGGCACCCCGAAACCAGCAGCGTATATCTGCAAGGCATTGGGCAGGTCAAGGTCACGGCGCATCGGCCGGTAGTGGGCCGGGTCAAGACGATCCAGATCCGCCGTGAAGGCCGCCGCTGGATGTTGATCCTGTCCTGTGATGACGTACCCATGAACCCAGCGCCGGCGACAGGTGAGCAGGCTGGCATCGACCTGGGCATTGCCAGTTTCGCCACCACGTCCGATGGCACACACATCGACAACCCCCGCTGGCATCGTGCTGCATCGGAGAGGCTGGCGTCGGCGCAGCGGAGACTGGCGCGAGCCCGGCCCGGATCGAAGAGCCGTCGCCAACGGCGGGAAACGGTCGCCGCACGCCACCGCAAGGTCGCCAATTGCCGCCGCGACTTTCACCACAAGACCGCAGACAACCTCGTTGGCCGCTACGAAATGATCGTGATGGAGGATCTGGCGATCGCCAACATGCTGCGCCGAGCGAAGCCTGTGCCCGACGCTGCTAACCCCGGCAAGTTCCTGCCCAACGGAGCGGCCGCTAAGACCGGGCTTAATAGAAGTATTAGTGACGCGGGCTGGGGTCAGTTCGTCTCGATTCTGCGCGCCAAAGCGGAAGATGCTGGGCGTATCTGGATTGAGGTCGACCCAAGGCACACCTCCGACGGCTGCGAGTCCTGCGGGCATGCCGCCAGAGGCAACCGCGTCAGCCAAGCGGAGTTTCGTTGTCAGTGCTGCGGGCACACTGCTCAGGCCGACGAACACGCCGCACGCAACATCCTCCGGGCTGGACTGGCCCTTTACGCAGCGCAATCTACGTGGAAAGAAGCTGATGGCTGCTGCCATCAGAGAAGTCACTACTCAAGAGTAAGCAATGAATGCCCGGTCAGCCTCCGCAGTGCGGATTCGGCCCCTTGACCGCTGCCATCCGCAGCACCGACGCGTCCACCCGCGGCATTGTCAGCTCCCCCGCCGCCAGCGCCTTTTCCAGCCGGTCCAGCACCGCGGGCACCTCGTCGGTGGTCACCCACAGCGCGGTGTCCGCGCCCGCCTGCAGGCCGCGCAGCGCGGCCTCGGCGACGCCCATCTTGTCGGAGATGGCCTGCATGCTGGACAGGTCGTCGGTGAACACCGGGCCGTTGAAGGCGGGGCCGCCGTAGTCGCCCGAGCGCAGCAGCGCGTACGCGGCCGGGCTCAGGCTCGCGGGGTCGCTGCCGGTCAGCCCGGGCACCTGGATATGTCCGACCATGACGCCGACAGGGGTTTGCGCGGTCAGGGTGCGGTACGGGACCAGGTCGTTGCTCTGCAGATCCGTGAGGGGCGGGGTGACGACGCTTCCGGTGTGGGTGTCGCCCGAGCCGTGGCCGTGGCCGGGGAAATGCTTGAGCACCGGCAGCAGGCCGGCGTCGCGCAGCCCACGGGCATAGGCACCTGCGTAGTCGGTGACGGCCGCCGGGTCGGCGCCGAAGGAGCGATCGCCGATCACAGTGTCGTCCGGCGCGTTGGTGACGTCCGCAACAGGCGCGAAGTCGATGGTGATGCCGAGCTTCTTCATCGCCTGCCCACGTGCGAGGGCGATGCTGTACACCTCTTCGGGCGTGTGGCTGGCCGCAAGCACCCGCGGGGATGGCTGGCTGCCGATCAGCCCCGCCAGCCGCGACACCCGGCCACCCTCCTCGTCGACACTCACGGCGAGCGGCAGCGGGGCCGCCGACGCGGCAATGCTGGTCAGCGACCCGTCGGACAGCATCGACAGGTCGGTCCAGCTGCCGATGAAGATGCCGCCGACGTGGTGGCTGTCGACAACCGCACGCGCATCGGCGGCGCCGGTGACCCCGACCATCAGCAGCTGCGCCAGCTTGTCGCGCGTCGACATGCCCGCCAACAGCACCTGTCCCTCACCGCACGCAGGAGCAGGCACGGCGGCGGGAGCCGGGGCAGCGGTGGTGGGCGCCGTGACGGAGGCGGAGGAGGACGGTGCGGCGGATTGTTCGGTGGTGGGCGAGCAGGCCAGCACGAGGCCGGACATCGCAGCCAATATGCACAGTCGCGACAAGGCCATGGGGCCCGACACTAGTAGGAACTGAAGTCGCGTTCTATCCCGTGGTCGTCGAGCCAGCTCCGCTCGCCGCGGGCCATGATCTCGTCGGCGTGAGCGCACACCAGGTCAACCACGTCGGCCGCCCCCTCGGCAGCGAGCGCCCGGCGCAGCTTGTCGAATTGATCCGGGGCGACAGTGATGGAGTACTCATAGCCGTCGAGGTACTGCCGGTCATCGCCGTTGAACACCAGCGCGCCGCCGACGTCGTAACTCACCCAGATCGTGCAGCAACGGGAACGCCAGAAGACGCGTTCGGCGGCGGGCACGCCAAACATTGTCTGCTACTTTGGCCGAATGGACCGGTTCGTCGTGCCCGCCGCGGCCAGCATCGTCGTCGGCCTGTTGCTGGGCGCCGCGGCCATCTTCGGTGTGACGCTGATGGTGCAGCAGGACACCAAGCCCCCGCTGCAGGCGGGCGATCCGGCATCATCAGTGCTCAACAGGGTCGAGTACGGCGACCGGACTTAGAGTGACCGCGCCGCTCTCGCGGCGCTGGCTGTGGGTAGCCGCGGCGGCGGCGCTGATCCTGACTTTTGCTCAGTCGCCCGGACAGATCTCGCCCGACACCAAACTCGACCTCACCGCCAATCCGCTGCGGTTTCTCTCGCGCGCGTTCAACCTGTGGAACAGCGAACTGCCCTTCGGCCAGGCGCAGAACCAGGCCTACGGCTATCTGTTTCCGCACGGGGCGTTCTTCCTCACAGGCAACGTGCTCGGCCTGCCCGGCTGGGTGACGCAGCGGCTGTGGTGGGCACTGCTGCTCGTCGTCGGCTTCTGGGGCCTGCTTCGAGTCGCCGAGGTGCTTGGCATCGGCACCCATACCTCTCGCATCATCGCCGCCGCCGCGTTCGCCCTGTCCCCGCGGGTGCTGACCACGCTCGGCGCGATCTCCTCCGAGACGCTGCCGATGATGCTGGCGCCATGGGTGCTGCTGCCGGTGATCCTGGCGCTCCGCGGAGCCGCCCCGGCGGCGACATCCAGTTCGAGCGAGCATTCGGTGCGGGTGATGGCGGCCCGCTCGGCGGGGGCGATCGCCCTGATGGGCGCGGTCAACGCCGTCGCCACCGTGACCGGCTGCCTGGCCGCCGTCATCTGGTGGGCGGCACACCGGCCGAACCGGCTATGGCTTCGCTTCACCGCATGGTGGCTGCCCTGTGTGGTGCTTGCGGTGCTGTGGTGGGTCGTCGCGCTGGTGTTGCTCGGCCGGATCAGCCCGCCGTTCCTCGACTTCATCGAATCCTCCGGCGTCACAACGCAGTGGATGTCGCTGACCGAAATGCTGCGCGGTACCGACGCCTGGACGCCGTTCGTCGCGCCGAACGCCACCGCGGGCGCCTCGTTGGTGACGGGGTCGGTCGCAGTGCTGGCGACGACGTTGGTCGCGGCTGCGGGCATGGCCGGGTTGGCGATGCGCACGATGCCCGCCCGCGGCAGGCTCATCGTGATCCTGCTGGTCGGTGTCGTGCTGCTCGCTGTCGGTTACTCGGGTGGGCTGGGATCACCTGTAGCCCAACATGTTCAGGCGTTCCTCGACGCGGGTGGCACCCCGCTGCGCAACATGCACAAGCTGGAGCCGCTGCTGCGGCTGCCGCTGGCGCTGGGGCTGGGGCATCTGCTTGGCCGAATCCCCTTGCCCGGCAGCGCACCACGCCGGGAGTGGGTGAGCGCCCTCGCGCACCCCGAACGCGACACGCGAGTCGCGGTTGGGATGGTGGTGCTGGTGGCGGTGGCCGCGGCAACGTCGCTGGCCTGGACCGGCAGGCTCACACCGCCGGGCGCCTTCGTCGCGATCCCGCAGTATTGGCACGACACCGCCGACTGGCTCGACGGAAACAACGCCGGCGGCCGCGTACTGGTGGCCCCCGGCGCGCCATTCGCCACTCAGATATGGGGCAACAGCCACGACGAACCCCTGCAGGTACTCGGCAACAGTCCATGGGGCGTGCGCGACTCGATTCCACTGGCGCCGCCAGAAACCATCCGCGCTCTCGACTCCGTGCAGCGGCTGTTCGCCGCTGGCCGACCGTCTGCGGGGCTCGCGGATACGCTTGCTCGCCAGGGAATTTCGTATGTGGTGGTGCGTAACGAGCTCGACCCCGAGACGTCGCGGTCGGCGCGGCCGCTGCTGGTGCACCGGACCATAGAAGGCTCCGGCGGGCTCGTCAAAGTGGCGCAGTTCGGCGACCCCGTCGGCCCGGGCACGCTGGCGGGGTTCATCACCGACAGCGGGCTTCGGCCGCGCTATCCCGCGGTGGAGATCTACAAGGTGGATACGCCGACGGTCCCGTCGACGCCCTACCTCGTCGACACCGATGCGATGGCGCGAGTCGACGGCGGACCAGAGGCGCTGCTGCGCCTCGACGAGCGCCGGAGGCTACTGGGCCAGCCGCCTCTCGGGCCGATGCTGCTGACCGGAGATGCGCAGCGCGCGGGCCTGCCGGTGCCGGTCGTCACCGTGACCGACACCCCGCTGGCGCGTGAAACGGATTACGGCCGCGTCGACGACCATTCGTCGGCGATTCGGGCACCCGACGATCCACGGCACACCTTCAACAGGGTGCTCGACTATCCCGCCGCAGGCGCCGAAACGGTGAACGGGCGGTGGAACGGCGGCCGCATCACGGTGTCGAGTTCGGCGTCGGATTCGACCGCGCTGCCCAACGTCGCACCGGCAACCGGCCCCACAGCGGCCATCGATGGCGATTCGTCGACGAACTGGGTGTCCAATGCGCTGCAGTCGGCCGTCGGCCAATGGTTGCAGGTCGACTTCGATCACCCGGTCACCAACGCGACACTCACGATCACGCCCAGTGCCACGGCCGTCGGCGCGCAGGTCCGCCGCATCGAGGTGTCAACCGCCAACGGGACCAGCACGCTGCGCTTCGACCAGGCAGGCAAGCCGTTGACCGTGGCTCTGCCCTACGGCGAGACACCGTGGGTGCGGCTCACCGCCGTTGCCACCGATGACGGCTCGGCAGGCGTGCAGTTCGGCATCACCGACTTCACCATCACCCAGTACGACGCGAACGGCTTCGCGCATCCGGTCAGCCTGCGCCATACGGTGGTGGTGCCAGGACCGCCGTCTAATTCCGTTGTTGCGCAATGGGATCTGGGATCGGAGCTGCTCGGCCGGCCCGGCTGCGCCAAGAGCCCGAACGGCACCCGTTGCGCGGCGAACATGGCGATCTCGCCGGAGGAGCCGGTGAACCTGAGCCGGACGCTGACCGTGCCGTCGCCGACCGAAGTGACGCCGACGGTGTGGGTGCGCGCGCGCCAAGGGCCCAATCTGGCCGACCTCATCAACGCGCCAGGCACGACGCGGGCCCTCGGCGACGCCGACACCGTCGACGTGCTGGGTTCGGCGTACGCCGCCGCCGACGGCGATCCTGGCACCGCGTGGACCGCGCCGCAGGGCGTCGTGCAGCACAAGACAGCGCCGACACTCACGCTCAAGCTGCCAGGCCCCAGCGAAGTCGCCGGAATGCGCATAACGCCGAGTTCCTCAGTGCTGCCGGCACATCCGACCCTGGTTGCCATCGACCTTGGCGACGGACCCCAGGTTCGCCCGTTGTCCAGCAACGGCGGAACTCAGACACTGAGCCTGCGGCCGCATGTCACCGACACCGTCAAGCTGTCGGTGCTTGCCTGGGACGACATCATCGACCGCACCGCGCTCGGCTTCGACCAGCTCAAGCCGCCTGGGCTGGCCGAGGTCTCCGCGCTCGACGCCAGGGGTACGCCGATCGCCGCCGCCGACGCGGCCCGCAACCGTGCGCGGGCCATCGATCTGCCGTGCGGGCGCGGACCGATCATCGGCGTAGCGGGGCAGTTCGTCCAGACCTCCATCGACACCACCGTTGGCGCCGTGCTCGACGGCGAGCCCGTGCCTGCACGGCCATGCGGGTCCGGGTCGATCGCGCTGCCAGCTGGTGAGCAGGAATTGCTGGTCAGCCCCGGCGGGGCGTTCGTGGTCGACGGTGTGCAGCTGGCCGGTCTGCTCGCCAGCCAATTGCGGCCAGCGGCAACGGTTCCCGCATCCACTGGGGAGTGGAGCGCCGATCACCGCGAGCTGGACGTCGCACCGTCGGCGTCGTCACGGGTGCTGGTGGTGCCCGAGAGCATCAATCCCGGCTGGACGGCTCGCGCGGCCGACGGGTCCCGATTGGCCGCGGTCACCGTCAACGGCTGGCAGCAGGGCTGGGTGCTCCCGCCGGGCACCGCGGGCCCCGTCACGCTCAGCTTCACCTCCAACGCGCTGTATCGGGCGGGGCTGATCGGTGGGCTGGCGCTGCTGCCCCTGCTTGCGCTGCTGGCGTTACTGCCGGTTCGGCGGCCCCGTCCCACAGACGAGGCAGCGCGGCCGTGGCACCCGGGACGGGTGACGACGAGCGTCGCGGTGGTGGCAGCGGCTGCGGTGATCTCCGGGATCCCCGGCATCATCGTTGGCGGCGCGGCACTTGGATTACGCTACGTTCTCCGCAGTCACGAAAAGCTATGCGAGGCAGTCACCGTCGGACTCGCCGCGGGCGGGCTTATCCTTGCTGGCGCGGTGCTGAGCCAGAACCCGTGGCGCTCGGTCGACGGGTATGTGGGGCACTCCGCCGGTGTCCAACTTCTGGCGCTGGTCTCGGTGGCGATGCTGGCGGCGTCGACGGTGCCGGTGAACCGGCGCTCGGAACGTGGTTAGAGCGTCTCGTCCAAATTCCCGAGAGTGTCTGTCAAGCGCAGGTTCTCGGAATAGTCGACGGGGCAGGCGATCAGCGAGACTCCGTCGTCGGCCATCGCCGCCTTCAGGGTTGGCAGTAGCTGATCTGCGGCCGTGATGCGATACCCCTTCGCGCCGAAGCTTTCGGCATACTTCACAATGTCTGGATTTGTGAACGAGACGTAGTGGTGCTCCCCGAGCTCGAGATCCATCTTCCATTCGATCAGTCCGTAGCCGCCGTCCTCCCAGATGAGCACCACCAACGGTATCCGCTCGCGGACCGCGGTCTCGATCTCCTGCGAGTTCATCAAGAAGGCGCCATCGCCCATCACCGCCAGCACCCTCACATGGGGCATCGCCAATTTCACTCCAAGCGCACCAGGTAGCGAAAAGGCCATGGTGGACAGGCCATTCGAGATCAAACATGTGTTGCGCTCGTAGGTCGGATACAGTCGCGCCATCCACATTTTCGCCGCGCCGGTGTCGACCAGGACGACGTCACTACGGCTGAGCGCGGCACGGGTGTCAGCAACGATCCGCTGCGGTGAGAGCGGGAATCGTGAATCTCGTTGTCCCCGCGCGAATTCGTCAGCAAGCAGACCTGAGCCGGGTGCCGCACCGGAGTCGAGTCTATGCCCGGCCAACGCGTCTGTGAGCGCGTTCAGCGACTCACTGATGTCACCGATGATGCCGACCGACACCGGATAGTGCATGTCGACCTCGGCCGGAAAGCGATGGATGTGGATGATCTCCTTGTCGCCATTCGGGTTGATCCGAACCGGATCGAATTCCTGCAGTTCGTACCCAACGGCGATGACGACGTCAGCCGTCTCGAATCCGAAGTTGACGTAATCGCGGCGCATGAACCCGAGGGTGCCGATGCTATTGGGGTGATCGTCAGGCATCACACCCTTGCCGTGAAAGGTGTTGGCCACCTTGACCCCGAGTTCGTCGGAGAACCGGACCAGGGCTGCAGTCGCGTCAGCGCGCGCCGCCCCATGGCCAGCCAGCACCATCGGCCGTTTGGCGTTGCGAAGAATGTCCACCGCGCGCTGCACCTGCGCGGGCGACGGTGCCTCAGCGCGGACTACGTTGCGCGGCAACGGCATCAGGGCGTAGTCGGTTTGGTCGGCGTCGATGTGCTCCGGCACAGCGAGATAGACGGCGGCCGGTCGTTCGGACTCGGCCAGCTTGAACGCCTTGCGGATCATCTCGGGTATCGCGCGTGGAGTGGGAACGCCGTCGGCCCACCGGGTGATCGGCGAGAACATCGACACCAAGTCGACGTATTGGTGGGACTCCTTGTACTCGCGATCCTGGCCCACCTGAGCGGAGATGGCGACAAGCGGGGTGCTGTTCGTGGTGGCGTCGGCAACGCCCAACTGCATGTTGATGGCGCCGGGACCCAACGTGGCCGATACGACGGCGGCCCGGCCGGTCACCCGGCCGTACATTTCAGCCATGAACGCCGCCCCCTGCTCGTGCCGGGTCAGCACGTATCGGATCGAGGACGCGGCCAACGCTTGCGTGAAGCGAATGTTCTCCTCGCCTGGCACCCCAAATACGACCGAAACACCCTCGTTTTCCAGGCACTTGACCATCAACTGCGCAGCTGTCGGCATCTGCCACCTCCGTCAGTCACGATAGCGGCGCCGCGGGATACGACTTCAGGCGCTGGTCTCGGTGGCGATGCCGGCGGCGTCGACGTTGCCGGTGAGCTCCGTTAGCCGGGTAGGCCCTTCTTGATCGCGTCATCCTGCTTCTGACCGACATCGGTGACAACTTCGGGTGGCACCGGATCATCTACGGCGCTGTCGAATTCGATCGTGGTGAAAGCCTTGCCCTCGGTAAACAGCAGGACGGCGACAAACTTGGAACCGTCAGGCGACGGTCCCGACGCGATGACCCCATTACTGCCTACCGATGCCGACTGCGGTGCTCCAGTCACATTGCTTCCGAGCGCGGATACCGCTCCGTCGAGCGCGGTGTTGGCGGCCGCGGCGTCAGGCAGGATCATGATCGTGTCGCCGACGACGCGGCTGCCCGCTGCGTTAGTGAAGCTCCCCGCAACGCCCGGCTGGCCGCCCGGGTTGGGCGTGGCAGGCATCGCGGAAAAGGTGTCGTTGGGAACGACGATGTCGGTGGCCTTGATCAGCAAGTTGCTGTAGTCCGAAGGCTGCGCGGCACCGCTGCTCGATGTCGGTGCGGCCGACGACGAGGAGGCCGCGGAAGAAGTCGACG
>JAVXWV010000467.1:0-11623 GCA_032230775.1 Mycobacterium sp.
TTCTCCAGCGTGATGGGGAGATCTGTGACCCGTCGGCCGGTCGCGTTGAACACCGCATTGGCGATCGCGGCGGGCACTCCGACGATGACGAGCTCACCTAGACCCTTCACGCCGAGCGGGTCGGCGATGTTGTCCTCCGCGGGCAGGTAGGTGGCGTCGAGCGCGGGCACATCCGCGTTGACCGGAACGAGGTAGTCGGACATGTTGGCGTTGACGATGCGGCCGTCCCGGTAATCCAGTTGCGTGCCCTCGAGCAGCGCCATCCCGATACCGCCAACCATTCCGCCGATCGCCTGGCTGTGCGCCAGCTTCGGGTTGATGATCCGGCCCGCGTCGTAGCAGGCGTAGATACGCCGAATCCGCACGGTGCCGAGTGTTTCGTCGACAGCGACCTCGGCGAACACCGCGCCGTACGCGGACATCGAGAAACGTGTGTCCGCGTCGTCGGGCGACCAGGTTTGTTGCGCGTCAAGGTTTCCCCAACCACGGCGGCGCAGCAGGTCTTGGTAGCTTTCGGCGCGGGTCGCGTCGCCGGCATGGAACATCCGTCCCTCGCCGACCGAGACCTCCTCGGGCCGCAACCCGTTCAGCGGCGAGCCGGGATCGACCACCGCGGTGCGCACGAACCGGTCCCGCAGCATGTTCGCGGTGGTGAAGACCGCCGACCCCACGCTCGCCATCGTCCGCGATCCCGAATGCGATGGCGCCTCGGGAAACCTGCTGTCGCCCAGCGCGAATCGCACCCGGTTCAACGGCAGCCCGAGTGCATCCGCGGCCACCTGCGTCATCGACGTGTAGGTGCCAGGGCCCATGTCGCTCGTGCCGCACTGGACGTCGGCGGTGCCGTCGGCGTTGATCCGGGCCAGCGCCGCGCACTGGCTGCGTGAGGTGTGGTAACCCGCCGCGGCCATCCCGATGCCGATCAGCTGGCTGTCGTCCCGGGTTGAGCGCGGCGTGGGATTGCGACGTGACCATTCGAACGCGTCGGCGCCCTGTCGGAGGCAGTCGGTGAGCCTGCGGGTGGAGAACGGCAGGTTCTCGGACAGATCGTGGTCGGGCTCGTTGCGCAGCCGCAGTTCGATCGGATCCATTCGCAGCCGGAATGCCAGGTCGTCGATGGCCGACTCCAGCGCGAAGGTCCCGGTGGTGGCGCCGGGGCCGCGCATGAACGTCGGGGGATTGATATCAAGCGGCACAACGCGATACGTCGACCGCATATTCGGCGAGCCGTACATGAACCTCGCCCCGGTCATCAGGTTGTCCTCGTAGGCGTTGTATCGAGAAGTCTCTGTGCGCGCCTCGTGCACGATGGAGCCGATGCGACCGGTGCGGTCCGAGCCGATCGCCATGCGTTGGCGGCTTGTGGGCCGATAGCCGATGCCGCTGTAGTACTGCTTGCGCGTCAGCAACAGCTTGACCGGCCGTCGAATCTGCCTGGCGGCAAAGGCGGCCAACAGTTGGTGCGGCCATGTGGTTCCCGCGCTGCCGAACGCGCCGCCGACGAACGGCGAGATTACCCTGACGTGATCGCTCGGGACTCCGAATGCGTCGGCATATGTCTTCTGCGCCCCGCTGATGCTCTGCACCTTGTCCCACACAGTGAGCCGGTCGCCGTCCCAGCTGGCGACGGTCGCGGGGATCTCCATCGGGTTGTGGTTGTTGCGCATGATCGAGTACTGCAGATCTGTGACCACCGCGGCGCCCCGCAGCGCGCCGTCTGCGTCGCCGCGCGCGTAGTCACGCGTCCTGGTGCCGGGCTTCTGCTCGGCCTGCGGCGCATCGATATTCGTCACTTGCGGCCCGGGCCGATACCGCACCTCGACGAGCGTGGCGCCGTGCATGGCCGCCTCCAGAGTCGTTGCCACCACCACCGCGACGGGCTGGCCGAAACAGGACACCTGCCGAATGTCATACGGCAGCTTGACCCCGCCGAAGTCGGTGATCACGCGCAACACCTCGCGGTCCCTGACCGCGGCGGCAGGATCAATGCGCTCGACGCTGCCCCGCGCGATCGTGCTGCACACCAACGCCGCGTACACCAGGTCCGGCGCCGGATTGTCGGCCGCGTACAGCGCCTTGCCCGTCACCTTGAGCCGTCCGTCCACCCGCGTCACCGGCTGGCCGGAGATGACCGCCGCAGGCAGCGGCCGGGTCACGGCAAACCCGCTACCGTCGCGAGCTGTCGCTCTACCGTCCGTTTCACCAGATCGATCTTGAAGCCGTTCTCCGACAACGGTTTAGCGCCGTCGGCTGCATGTGACGCGGCGTCGCGCCACAGGTCGGGCTGCGCGGCCCTGCCGATCAGGGCCTGTTCGACTGCGGGCAACCGCCATGGCACCGTCCCGACACCACCGACAGCGACGCGCGCCGCGCGCACCCTGCCCGCCGCGAGGTCCATCGCAACGGCCGCCGAGGTGAGCGCGAATTCGAATGACTCGCGATCGCGCACCTTCAGGTAGCCCGACCGTCGCGTCTCCGGCGCCACTGGCACCTCGACGCCTGCGATCAACGCGCCTGCGCCCAAGTTGTGCTCCTGTTCGGGGGTGCGGCCCGGCTGGCGGAAGAAGTCCGCGATGGGAATCCGGTGCTCGCCGCTGCCGTCACGCGTGATCACCGTGGCGTCGAGTGCGGTCAATGCCACCGCCAAGTCGGAAGGATGGGTTGCGATACACGCGTCGCTCGTCCCGAGAATCGCGTGGCTGCGGTTGCGGCCGTCGATCGCGGCACAGCCGGAACCCGGCGCGCGTCGGTTGCAGGCGGCGGACACGTCGCGGAAGTACAGGCAGCGGGGGCGTTGCATCAGGTTGCCGCCGATCGATGCCATGTTGCGGATCTGCGCGGACGCCGACAACTCCAGTGCCTGCGCGATGACCGGGAACTGCCCGCGCACACCGGGATGGGCTGCCAACTCCGACATCCGCACCAGCGAACCGACGCGCAAGTTCGACGGTTGTAGGTCGATGTCTCGGTACGGCAGCGCGTTGATGTCGACGACGGCGGCGGGGCGCTCGACCGTCTCGCGCATCAAATCGATCAGCGTCGTGCCACCGGCGACGTAGCGGGCCCCCGACGCGGCAGCGGCCAACGCGGCTGCTTCGTCGGAGGCCCTGGAGAATTGGAACGGGAACACGGCGGCTACGCGTTGCGGGCCGCGCTGGCGACCGCGGTGACGATGTTGGTGTAGGCGCCGCACCGGCAGATGTTGCCGCTCATCCATTCGCGGATCTCGGCAGGGGATCCCGTGTGCCCCTCCTTGATACAGCCGACGCCCGACATGATCTGCCCTGCCGTGCAGTAGCCGCACTGCAGCGCGTCTTCGTCGATGAACGCCTGTTGCAACGGGTGAAGGCGGCCATTGTGCTCGAGGCCTTCGATCGTGGTGATGTCCGCACCGTCGTGCATCACCGCGAGCGTCAGGCATGAGATGACCCGCTGCCCGTCCACCAGAATGGTGCACGCCCCGCAGGCGCCTTGGTCGCAACCCTTCTTGGTGCCGGTCAGATCTGCCCGTTCCCTGAGCATGTCCAGCAACGACGTCCGATGGTCCACTGCGATCTCGCGGGCTTCGCCGTTGATGCGTACCCGCACTACCGAAGACGTCGCGGTATTTGCCGGTTGGTCCTCGCCGCAGCCCGCGAGCAGCGGGGCTGTCGCCACTACACCGCCGACGGCTATCGACGCACCGACAAAAGTTCTCCGGTTGAGATCGACCACTCGGCCGAGCGTAGGCGGCTTGGCTGTGAGTCAACCAAACACATATCGAACACATATCTGCGCACGTGGGCGCTACCAGGCGTGCGCGACGTGCTTGATCCGGGTGTAGTCGTCAAGCCCGTAGGTCCCGAGGTCCTTGCCGTATCCTGACGAGCCGAACCCGCCGTGCGGCAGCTCCGATCCCATCGGTGCATGGGCGTTCACAGAGACCGCGCCGAAGTCCAGGTCACGCAGGAATCGCATTGCGCGCGAGTGTGAATCGGTCCACACGCTCGCGGTAAGGCCTTGCTCGACGCCGTTGGCCATCGCGAGTGCCTCGTCGTCGCCGCCGTAGGACTGCACCGTGATCACAGGACCGAAGATCTCCGACTGGACCAACTCGTCGTCCTGGCGCAGGCCCGCCACCACAGTCGGCTCCAGGAAGAAGCCGTCGCGGTCCGTCACTCCGCCGCCCGCGACGATCTTCGCGTGTGGTGGCGTGCATTCCAGCAGCGCCACCACCCGGCCGCGCTGCGCGGCCGAGATCAGCGGCCCGACGGTGGTGCCTCTGGCGGCCTCGGCGAGCCGCTGCACCACGTCGTCGTACACCGCTTCGTGCGAGATCACGCGGCTGGCCGCCGTGCAATCCTGTCCGGCGTTGTAGAACGCGGCGAACGCCACCTGCTCGACGGTGGTATCGAGGTCGGCGTCCTCGCAGATGACCACAGGCGCATTGCCCCCGAGTTCGAGATGGACGCGGGCGAACCGATCCGCGGCCGCCAGCGCGACGGCGCGGCCCGTCCGCGGCGAGCCGGTGACCGATACCATCGCGACGTCCCGGTGGGCGGCCAATTCCGACCCGACGTCCGGGCCGCCGCACACCACGTTGACAACGCCGGCGGGCAACACCTCGGCGAGCAGTTCGGCCATACGCGACGTCGACGATGGTGTCAGCTCGGATGGCTTGAGTACCGCGGTGTTTCCGGCCGCCACCGCTGGCGCCCACTTCCACACCGCCATCATGAACGGGTAGTTCCACGGCGTGATCTGCCCGCACACCCCGACCGGCTCCCGGCGGATGCCCGACGTGACGCCCTCGATGTACTCGCCGGTGCTGCGGCCTTCCGGCATCCGGCAGGCACCCGCATAGAACCGGACGACGTCGATGCTCGCTGGGATCTCTTCATCCCGTGTGACGTCGCGCGGCTTGCCCGTGTCGGCGACTTCGAGGTCGGCCAGTTCGTTGGTGTGTGCGTCGAGAAGATCGGCGGCCCGCAACAGCATGGCCGAGCGATCGGCGGGCGTGGTGCGCCGCCAGGATCTGAAGGCCTCACGCGCGGAAGCGACAGCCGCGTCGACGTCGGCGGCGCGCGATTCGGTGGCGACGCCGTGCACCGTGCCGGTGGCCGGGTCGATGAGGTCACGGCACTCACCGGCAGCGGACGATGAGGAAACCCCAGCAACAACATTTAAAATGTTGTGGATCAACTCGTTACACCTCTCCGGCGAATGCGCCGATTCCCCGGTCCTTGGTGGTGGTGTCGCCCCGGCTCAAGTAGCGGAAGACCAGGAAGCCGATCACCACGGCGATCAGCGCCGCCAGCAGCAGCAGCGACGCCAGCGCGTTGAGCGCGGGAGTTGGAGCTCCGCGCGCCGTGTTGTAGATCTTCACCGAAACCGGCTCGGTCGACGCGGCGCCCGACAGATAGCGCACCAGCACGAAGTCGTCGATGACATCGGCGAACACCAACACGGTGCTGGCAAAGATCGCAGGCATAAGCATCGGCAGGATGATTCGCCGCAGCGCGCCAAGTGGGGAAGCGCCGAGATCCATTGCCGCTTCCTCGTATTGGGGGCCAATCGTCGCGAGTCGCGCCCGCACCAGCACCGCGGGATAGGAAACCTGGAACGTGATCAGCCCGATCACCTGCGCCGTCGTCCCGAGATCGATCGGCAGCGCGATCGTGGTGAGCACGAACAGCAGGGCGACCGCGAGCAGCACCTCGGGCAGCACGAACGAGAGCAGCATCAGGAAGTTCGCCCCTGCGGGCAACCTGCCGCGCCACCGGTCGATGCCGATCGCGAACAGCACCCCGAGCGGCACGGTGATCAGCGTCGTGACCACGCCCAGCTTGAGTGTCTGCAGCAGCGCGGTGTGCAGCGCGTCGTTGTGCCACACGGACAGCGTCGAATCGCCCCAGTACCAGCGGAGCGAAAAGCCTTGCCACGTCGTGCGGGAGCGGCCGTTGTTGAACGAATACAGCACCGCGATCGCCACAGGAAGCAGCGACCACGCCAGATAGCCGATCGTGATGCCGACCAGAAAGCGCGGCGGCCGCCAGGGATCGTTCCACCACGCGACGGGACTTCTCACGATGCCACCTCGTCGCGACGTGATGTCGCGCGGATGTAGTAGAGCATCGGCAGCAACGCCACTAGGAAAACCAGCATGACGAAGGCGCCTGCCTGGCCGGTCCGACCCGGCGCGTGCACGCTGTCGTTGATCAGATTGCCGACCATTGCGGTCTTCGGCGAAGCCGAGAGCATGTCGCTGGTGAAGTAGTCCCCGAGCATCGGCAGGCAGGTCAGCAGCACCGCGGCGAGGATCGTCGGACGACACAGCGGCAGTGTGACCCGCCAGAACGACGAAAAGCGGTCTGCACCAAGGTCACGCGATGCCTCGAGCATTGGCTGTGACAGTCGGTCGAGGCCAGCGTAGAGCGGAAGGATCATGTATGGCACGTATCCGTACACCAGGCCGAGGATCACCACCGCCGGCTGTCCGGTCAGCCAGTCCACGTTGAAGCTGAAAAGCCCGCCGAAGGACAGCACCTTGTTGACGATGCCGTCGTTCTGGAGCAGGTTGACCCACGCGAACATCCGCATCATGTAACTGATCCAGAACGGTGCAATCAGCAGCGCCAGCAGCAGGCCCTTGCGCCTGCCCGACAGCCGGGCGACGTAGTACGCGACAGGGAAGGCGATCAGCAGGCAGAGTGAACTGGCTGCGAACACGAACACGGCGGTGCGCACCAGCGCCGGGCCGAAGATGCCGTCGGGGCCGACGATGTGGGTGAGAACGTAATTGAACTGAGAGGGATCCCACTGCAGCGGATTCCACACCGGGATCGGCGTGCGGAACAACGGGTCGACTTGCCCGAAGACGATGCACAGCACCACATAGAGCGGAAACACGAAACACAGGAGCAACCAGACGATTCCAGGCGCTGCCAGCGCAGCCCAGATCCCACTGGCACGTTGGCGGCGTGGCGGGGCTGTCTGCGACGGCGCCGCGATTACCGGGACCGCCATCGGAACCTACGATCCGCCGGCCTTGAAGGTCTGCCACACGTTGTGCCACGCGGCGTCGTTGGCCGCGTCGAGCTCGAGCGTCCGGTAGCCGGCGTCGAAATACTCCGGCTTCACGATCGCGCTGCGCAAGTTCTCAGGGATGAACTGCTCACTGACGAGTGAGTCCGGGGTGAGCGAGTTCTGCGGCGGCTGGTATCCGATTGCGGAGAAGTTCTGCTTCGCCACCGCGGGGTCGAGCATGTGGTTGATGAACAGGTGGGCGAGCACCGGGTTCTTACCGCCCTTGAGAGTCACGAACATGTCGTTGTCGACCATGCCCTTGCCGTCCGAAGGGAACCAGTACCGAAGGATCTCTGGGCCGGTGCCCTCGGGCAGGTAGTTCTGCGCGTTGATGATGTCGCCCGACCACATCTGCGCGATGCCGAGCTGCCCGGCGGGAAGGTCGCTGTAACCGGTGATGGTGACCTTTGGTGAGGTGGCCTTCACCATCGCGCTGAGTTGCTCGCCGACCATCTTCAGGTCCGCCGCCGATGACGTGTTGATGTCCGTAATGCCCTGGCGCAGAAGCACCATGCCCATCGTGGTGTGGAAGTCGTCCAGAACGGCGATCTTGCCCTTGTATGTCGGATCCCAGAACACGTCGTACGGATTCTTCATCGCGCCGACGTCGGCGGGCACTTGATCGGTCCGCCAGCCTATTCCGGTGGTGTAGATGGTGTACGGCACGGTGTATTGCCAGCCCTGGTCGTACCAGGGGTTCGTGAAGCTCGGCCAGACGTTCTTGATGTCGGGGATGTAGGAGTGGTTAAGCGGGCGGACCAGTCCGCCTTTCACCAGCCGGCTGATCTCGGTGTAGTTGGCGTTGTAGATGTCGAAGTCGACTCCGCTGCGGAGTTTGGTGATCGCCTCGTCCCCGTCGTTGAACGTCGAGATTTCGATCTTCGTCGCGTACTTGTCCTCGAAGGCCTTGACGGCTTCAGGGCTGAGATAGTCGGCGTAGTTATAGATCTTGAGCGTCGCGCCCTTCTCAGGCGCGAGGCCGTCGGCGATCGGTTTGTTGTCGTCGGCGATCGGCCACTTGACCGGGTTGTTGGGCGCCGCGATCGTCAGGCTCGGGCCCGATCCCGTTGTTCCAGGCGGCGCATTCTTCGAACACGCCTGCAGGAACGCGCCTAACGCAGGTGCGGCCGCGGCGAGAATTGCGGCCCGCGCCAGGAACTGTCGGCGGGTGGTGGGCTCTGGCATCTGGGGCCTCCCCGTTGCTTTCGCGTCTTGTCGCTGGTAGGACTCTCGCATAGACTGAATGCTCAGTCAACCGTTCTAGAGCGGAGGTTCCACCGTGTCTCCCTCGGTGGTCGACAGCCCAGTAACCGACATCGTTGACCAGCTGATCGCCGACGAGGAGCAGGTCTTCCTTCGACGTCAGCCACGCAGCACCGAATTGATCGCGGAGGCTCGCGAGCACCTTGCCGGTGGCGCAACATCCAACTGGCAGATCGCCGAGCCGCAGGCCGTGTGGATGAGCCACGGCGCGGGCTCGAGGGTCTACGACGTCGACGGTAACGAGTACGTCGATATGCATGGCGGCTACGGCGCTTCCATTGCCGGACATGCTCATCCGGCGATCGTCGAGGCGGTGAGCGACCGCGTGCGGCGAGGAACGCACTTCGCCCAGCCCACCGAGGACGCGATCTGGATCGCAGGCGAACTCGCCCGGCGGTTCGGACTTCCACTGTGGCGGTTCGCCAACTCCGGCACCGAGGCCACCATGGATGCGGTGCACCTCGCACGCGCGCTGACCGGCCGCGATCTCATCATCAAGGTCGAGGGCTGCTATCACGGCCACCACGACTCGGTGCAGGTTTCGGTGCTTCCGGAGGCGGACGAAATCGGTCCGCGGGACTGTCCCACTCCGGTGCCCGGCAATTCCGGCATCCCTGGCGCGATAAGGGATCTAGTGATCGTCGTGCCGTTCAACGACACCGGCGCCGTCGCCCGTGCACTGGCCGAGCACCGCGGACAGGTAGCCGCGATGATTCTCGAACCGGTGATGATGAACGCGGGCATCATTCCGCCCGACGACGGGTATCTCGCTGTGATCCGCGATCTGGTGCACGGCGAGGGTGGGCTGCTGATCTTCGACGAGGTGAAGACCGGCTTCACCACCGGCCCGGGCGGCATCACCGCACGCAACGGCGTCGTGCCCGACATGGTGTGCCTGGCCAAGGCGCTCGGGGGCGGAATAGCGGTTGCGGCGATCGGCGGTACGACGACGGTGATGTCGGCGATCGCTGACGGCCGCTACGAGCAGGTCGGCACGTTCAACGGCAACCCGCTCGCGATGGCCGCCACCCGCGCCACCCTCACCGACGTGCTCACCCCGCAGGCCTACACCCGGCTTGATTCGCTCGCCGCCCGGCTGCGCGCATCGCTGGAAGCGACGATCGCCCAGTACGGCTTCGACTGGCA
The DNA here is from genome assembly GCA_032230775.1 of Mycobacterium sp. Classification (GTDB taxonomy): domain Bacteria; phylum Actinomycetota; class Actinomycetes; order Mycobacteriales; family Mycobacteriaceae; genus Mycobacterium. The sequence continues at coordinate 9,475 of JAVXWV010000467.1, forward strand.
TGTGGTGACGGCCGGCGCCAAGGGCTGCGTGACGTTCCGCAGGGACCGGGTCCGAGAGTTCCGCGACTTCCTGGGAATCGACGCCAGACTGGGCCATTTGCACTGGCTCATGCAGCACAATGGCGGTGTATTTCTCCCGCCATGGGGGAAGGTGGAGCAATGGCTGTTGTCGGTACAGCACGACACGGACGATGTCGATCGCTTCGCCGCGAACTTCGCCCGCTTCGCCGAGGCGGTTTCGGTTTGATAGGGGGCCCGCGTCGGTGACGGGCGGCGCGATCCGGCTGGAGAAGCTGGTCAAGTCGTTCGACGGGGTGCCCGCCGTCACCGGTATCGACCTGGACATCCCGGCAGGCCAGTTCTACTCGCTGCTCGGTGCCTCTGGTTGTGGCAAGACCACGACGCTGCGGATGATCGCCGGGTTCGAGAAACCCGACTCCGGGCGCATCGAACTCGACGGACGCGACGTGGCAGGGGATCCGCCGCATAAGCGACCCGTCAACACCGTCTTCCAGACCTACGCATTGTTTCCGTTCATGTCGGTATGGGACAACGTCGCGTTCGGGTTGAAGTACCAGAAGACATCGCGCGACGAGACCAAGCGCCGGGTCGGCGAAGCGCTGGAACTCGTTCGCATGGGCGACTTTTCCCAACGGCGTCCCGCGCAGCTCTCCGGCGGCCAGCAGCAGAGGGTGGCATTGGCGCGCGCCTTGGTGTTGCGCCCAAGTGTGCTCCTTCTCGACGAGCCGCTCGGTGCGCTTGATGCGAAACTGCGCAAGCAGCTGCAGCTCGAGCTGCGCGCCGTTCAGCGCGAGGTCGGGATCACGTTCGTGTACGTCACCCACGATCAAGAGGAAGCGCTGACGATGAGCGACCAAATCGCCGTGCTGGCGGAGGGTCGCGTCGAACAGGTTGGCCCACCGCAGGAGATCTACAGTGCGCCCGCCACCACGTTTGTCGCCGGATTCCTCGGCGCCGCCAATATTTTCGACGCTGACGTGCTCGAGGTAGGTGACGGCTCGGCGGTGTGCTCGGCGCTGGACACCCGGCTCGGCGCCGCGGTCGACGAAGCGCCCAGCCCCGGCGCGGCCGCGATCGTCATCAGGCCCGAGCGCATCACGCTGCAGAGTCCCGGCGAGCCAATCGGACCGGGCTGCAACGTCATTGGCGGCACCGTGGCACAGGTGGTCTACCTCGGCAACTGCACTCAAGTGCATGTCGATGTCGGAGCGCCCAACGCACTGATCGTCGAGGTGGCCAACCATGCAGGCCCGGGATCGGTGACCCATGAACCCGGCGCGAAGGTCAGCTGCGTGTGCACACACGACGCGGTGCGGGTGCTGCACCGCAGCTCTGCGGTGTCGATCGCCGACCCCGCGGGCATCTCTGCGGAGCAGGTCGGCGCGCTAAGCCCCTCTTAACCCTTTCGAGCGGTCTTCGCCTTGCCGTTCACCTGCTTCTTCTCCTGCGGCAGGTTGAGTTCGCGCTCCGCAAAGTGCATGGCGATGTCGTAGGCAAGGTCCGAGTCGACCTCCGGGTCGTCAAGGGCGACCTGGATCGAAAGGCCGTCGAGCAAGGCGGCGAACTCCAGCGCGAACATCCTGGCGTTCACTTTGGTGTCAAGCTCGGCGGATTTGATCGCGTCGACGATCATCTTGCGCCAGCGCGCGTCGAGTTCCACCCGGCCCGCCTTGATCTCGTCGTGCCGAAACGCCTGAGCCCACAGGTCGAACCACAGTCCCCAGGCGCCAGGTATCTCGTCCTTGCCCTCGGGCACGCACGTCCATCTGATCAGCAGCGAGAGTCGCTCGCGCAACGATGGCACCTCGGCCAGCATCTGCTCGGCCGCCTCGTAGAACGACTCCTCCGAATACCGCAGCGCGTCGACAAGTAGGCGGTCGCGGGTACCGAAGTAGTAGATGACGAGGGCCGAGCTGACACCCGCGCGCTTGGCGACGTCGGCGATGCGGGTATCGCCGAAACCCCGCTCACAGATCAGCTCCGCTGCGGCGCGGAGCATTTCGATGCGCCGGGCTTCGTTCTGCTCAGTCGCGGGTGCGGGTTCGGCCATGGCGTTGTCTGTTCCCTCCCGGTGCAGCGCAGCTACTTGTCTCCAGCGTAACACTTGGTTAGATTGAACAGTCAGTCA
>JAVXWV010000473.1:0-4048 GCA_032230775.1 Mycobacterium sp.
GATCGCGGCCCACCCCGACCGGTTCAACGCGTTGGCCACCCTTCCCACCCAGGACCCTGCTGCCGCGATCGTCGAGGCCAAGCGCGCGATCACCGAGCTGGGATTCTGCGGTGTTGTCATCAACGGGCACACCCAGGGACGGTTCCTGGACGCACCCGAGTTCGACGGATTGCTCACGGCCATCGAGGAACTCGATGTTCCGATCTACCTGCACCCCACCTATCCCCCGCAGCAGGTCGCCGACGTGTACTTCAGTGGTCTTCCCGAACAGGCAGGCAGGGCGCTGGCCACCGCGGCCTGGGATGGCACGCCGAGACCGGCCTGCACGTGCTGCGGCTGGCGGCCGCGGGCGTCTTCGCCCGTCATCCCAAACTGCAGATCGTCATCGGGCACATGGGTGAGAACCTGCCGTTCTCGCTGATGCGCGCCGACGCCAGGCTTGCGATCGCCGACCCCGGCGCGCCTTCGGTGGCCGACGTCATCCGCGAACACGTGCACATCACCATCTGCGGCTACACCACGACGCCGCCGTTGCTGTGCGCCCTGCAGGTGTTCGGCGCCGACCGCATCATGTTCTCCAGCGACTACCCGTTCGGTGACCCCGTGGAGCATTCCAAATTTCTGGCCGAGGCACCGATCAGCCCAGCCGACAGAGAGAAGATCGCATACCGCAACGCGCAGCAGCTGTTTCGGCTCTGAGCGCGTGCGTTCCGCCTACTCAGTCGAAGCGCCCGAACCAGCTCGTACCGCGTTGAGCGTAGTGGCGCCGCAGGGGTCATCGGCGGTAGACGGCACGATCGCCACGGTGTCGGCGCCGGCGTCGTGATAAGCCTGCAACCGCCGGGCCACGGCCTCCGGGGACCCCAGGGCGCATACCTGGTCGAGCAGTTCGATGGGGACGGCGGCCGCCAGCTCGGCGCGCTTTGCACCTCCGCGGGCGCGCTGAACGAGATCGAGAAAGCCAAGCTCGCTGAACATTTCGCCGTATCCGGGAGGGGCCAGGTAGGCGGCCAGCTGAGCAGCTAGCTGACCGAGCGCCGCCTCGCCCGGGTTGACTGCGACCGGGACCCACACCGTCAGGCCCGGCGGGATGCGCCCGGCCGCGGCAGCTTCGGCGTCGATGATCGCCCTCATGTCGGCGACCCTGGCGGGCGGAACCAGATTCAGTACGACGTCATCAGCGTGCTGCGCCGCCACCCGCGTCATCGCAGGCCCGAAAGCGCCGACGGCGATTCTGCTGTCCGGCATCGGTTTTCGCAGCCGGAAGCCGTGGCTGCGTACGTGTTGACCGGTGTAGTCGGCTCGAGTCCCGGCCATGATGGACCTCAGACAGTCGATCGTTTCGCGCATGCGTGAGGCGTGTTGCGCCCACGATCGGTCGTGCCAGCCGACCACGATCGCCGGACTCGAAGCGCCCAGCGCGATGTCGACGTCGCTGCCGGTGAGGGACGCGACCGAGGATGCGCCCAACGCCAGAGTTACCGGGCTGCGCACGCCGAGAGCCAGCGGCCCGAGCTTCAGGTGCAGGCCGGGCACGCGGTGGCCGACCGCGGTGGCCAACGAGAAGGCATCGTAGGTGGCCATCTCGCCAATCCACAGCGTGTCGAACCGGGCTTCACGGGCCGCATGCGCGACGTCCAGCGCCTCCTCGTCGGGCCGATCCAGCCAGAACGGCAGTGCGACTTCGATCCGTCCGGTCACAGCATCGCCACGTCGGCAGGCTGGTCGAGCAGGATGCGGCCGGGCAACTCTCGCGATGCCTCATTGACCTGAAAATGTGCCGTCGCGGTATACGCGTCGCGGAATCGTCGCTGCAGCGGCGAGTCGTCGTAAATCGCGCTGCCGCCTGCAAGGTCGTACATGTCGCGGACCACGTCGGCGGAGGACCGGACCGCGTGAGTTGCTGCCAGGCGCAGGCGGTTTCGCGCCTCGACCGACACGCCTTCGCCGTCCTGGCTGGCCTGCCACGCAGTCTCGATCGCCTGGTAATACAGCGCCCGCGCTGCGCTCAGCGACGACTCGGCCGTCGCCACCGCCGCTTGGGTCGCAGGCCGCTCCGCCAATGTGCGCGTCGACCCCAGCCCCTTCTTGGCACAGGCCAGCTCGATGAAGTCGTCGACCGCGCCGCGCGCATTGCCCAGCGCGGCAGCGCCGATCGACAACGCGAAGAACCCGAAGACGGGGAAGCGATACAGCGGGCGATCGAGTATCGGGCCGTCGAACAACGAGAACACGCGGTCGGCGGCGACGAACACCTCATCGGCCACCGAGTCATGACTGCCGGTGCCGCGCAATCCCATCGTGTGCCAGGTGTCGAGAACCTGGAGGTCTTCTTTGGGCAGCGCCACCACCGACGGCACTCGCTGATCGTCGACCAGGCATCCCGCAAACATCATGTCCGCGTGGGTGATTCCGCTGCAGAATGCCCAGCGTCCCGACACAACGACGCCGCCATCCACAGTCCGCCCAGTGCCTCGCGGCGCCCAGACACCTGCGGCGACGCCGCGCCCGTCGCCGAACAGCGCATCGCGGCTGGAAGCAGGCAAGTACGCGACGAGCAGGCTGCTGGTGATCGCGATCGAAACGCACCAGCCCGCCGAGGCGTTGCCGCGCGCCACCGATTCTGCGCACCGCAGGGCGACTCCTGGCGGCAACTCCAGCCCGCGGACTTCCGCCGGCGCACCGGCGCGGAGAAGCCCAGAATCTCCGAGGAGCGTCACCAACGCCTCGGGCAGCCGACGGTCGTCGTCGATCTGTGTGGACATCTCCCGCGCCGCCACTGCGATCTGTCCTGCGACCGTGTCGATCTCGTTCGCACTGGTCGGCGGGGCTGTCGTCAGCTCGGGCTGGTTCATGGCGATCTCAGCATTCGTATGAGGCGGGCAACTGGTTCAGTCACGTTACCACTACCAGTTCAGTAATTGAACCGGTATGGTTATTGAACCATGGTCGCTTACTCTGATCTGTCCCACCGCTTCGAAGGCGAGTCCGTCGGCCGGGCCCTCGAGCTGGTCGGCGAGCGTTGGACGCTACTTATCCTGCGCGAAGCGTTCTACGGCGTGCGCCGCTTCGGTCAGCTCGCGCGCAATCTCAACATCCCGCGACCCACCCTCTCGTCCCGGCTGCGGATGCTGGTCGACGCTGGTCTTCTTGACCGGGTCCCATATTCTCGGGATCCCGAACGCCATGAGTACCGGCTCACCGACGCCGGGCGCGATTTGTTCGGAGCGATCGTGACCCTCATGCAGTGGGGCGACGAGCATCTGCCGCACCCGAGTGGCCCACCGGTTGTGCTGCGCCACAACGCCTGCGGCGAGATCGCCGACCCGCGTCTCACGTGCGTCCATTGCGGCGAGGAGATCACCGCACACAACGTCACCCCTGAGGCAGGCCCCAGCTTCCGCACCGAATTGGGTGCAGAGGAACTCGCCTAAATCGGTGACCTCGATGGCAGCGCCCTCGTCGGCGACGGGGGGCCGTATTCATCACCCAGCGTTCCCTTGAGCCTCGCTACTTCGTTGTGGGTGAGGAGTTTGAAGGCGCGTACGCCTTCCAGGGACGTCTCCGCGTACGTTCTCGTGCTTCGAGTCACCCGCCCAACGTCTCGCGGAGATCGCCGCGGAATCGTACTTTTCGCTAGAGAACGATCAGCAATATATATATTGACAGTCATCAACATAGCTGGTTAGAATCGTAGCTGCCCGGTTCGAACAGCAGAGGGCACCGACAACACGTCACGCCGAATCACCCAGCCCCCATACCGATTCCGATCGTTCCGCTTCGTGCAAATGTGAGTGAACCATGTCCAATGTCAGCGCCTTCGCCATTTTCATCCTCGTCCTGTCCCCGCTACTCATCCCGCTGACCATCACCGGCGCGCACGCCATCGCCACGTGGCGCCGGAGTTTCCGAACTGCCCTCAAGAACGCCAGCCCACAGAGCCAGGCTCGTCAATCCTGACTGATGGAAGATCTATGGCCGCGCTGTAGCTCCTACCAAGCTGTCGCGCCGCCGTCGACCGGGTAGTTGGCGCCCGTGATGTAAGACG
>JAVXWV010000573.1:0-3321 GCA_032230775.1 Mycobacterium sp.
CCGTGCAGCACTACACGGTGTTGCAATACGTGCCGGAACCGGAGACCCTGCACCGCGGCATCCGGCGGCTGGAATCCGGCAGCTACGCGCGCGTGCGGCAGGGAAAGCCGCCAGAGGTGACGCGCTACTTCACACCCAGGTTCGCCGCGAAGCCATTCAGCGCGGGCAGTGAACAAAGTCGCTACGACGAGATCACCGCGGTGCTCGAGGATTCGGTCGCCAAGCACATGCGCGCCGATGTCACGGTCGGCGCCTTCTTGTCCGGCGGCATCGACTCCACCGCGATTGCAGCACTCGCGATGCGGCACAACCCGCGCCTGATCACCTTCACCACCGGCTTCGAACGGGAAGGCTTCTCCGAGGTCGACGTCGCCGTCGCGTCGGCCGAGGCGATCGGCGCGCGCCATGTGACGAAGGTGGTCAGCCAGGCCGAGTTCGTCGCGGCCCTGCCCGAAATCGTCTGGTATCTCGACGAACCCGTCGCCGATCCTGCGCTGGTGCCGCTGTTCTTCATAGCCCGCGAGGCCCGCAAGCACGTCAAGGTGGTGCTGTCCGGCGAGGGCGCCGACGAGCTGTTCGGTGGATACACGATCTACCGAGAACCATTGTCGCTGCGGCCTTTTGAATATCTGCCTCGCCCGGTTCGGCGATCGCTGGGCAAGGCCTCCAAACCGCTGCCCGATGGCATGCGCGGCAAGAGCCTGCTGCATCGCGGCTCGCTCACGCTCGAAGAGCGGTACTACGGCAACGCGCGCAGCTTCTCCGACGCGCAGCTGCGGGCGGTGCTGCCGGGCTTCCGTGAGGAGTGGACCCACACCGACGTGACCGCGCCGGTGTATGCCACGTCCGACGGCTGGGACCCGGTGGCACGCATGCAACACATCGATCTGTTCACCTGGCTGCGCGGCGACATCCTCGTCAAGGCCGACAAGATGACGATGGCCAATTCGCTCGAACTGCGGGTGCCGTTTCTGGATCCCGAGGTTTTCGCGGTGGCGTCACAGCTGCCTGCTGATCAGAAGATCACCAGGGCCACCACGAAATTCGCGCTGCGCAAGGCCCTTGAACCGATCGTTCCCGCCCATGTACTCAACCGCCCGAAGCTGGGCTTTCCCGTTCCGATCCGGCACTGGCTGCGGGCGGGCGAACTGCTGGACTGGGCCCACGCCACCGTCAATGCATCACAGGCGGGCGAACTGGTCGACATCGCCGCGGTGCGCACCATGCTCGACGAACACCGCAGCGGCGCAAGCGATCACAGTCGCAGGCTGTGGACGGTGTTGATCTTCATGCTGTGGCACGCGATCTTCGTCGAGCACAGCGTCACCCCGCAGATCAGCGAGCCCACTTACCCTGTGCAGTTGTAAGGAAGCGCCACCCGGTTATCTGTCGGCGCCGAGCGCCTCCGAGATCTCGGCGCCTGCGTCCGCCCCGTATGCGTCGGACAGTCGCTTGACAGCGGCATCCTTGTCCCAGCTCCACTCCTGCGGGCCCGGCGCCTCGAGCACGAGTGTCGCGACCAGCGAGGCCAGCTGCGCCGACCGCTCCAGGCTGAGCCCGGCGCTGCGGCCGGTGAGAAAGCCTGCGCGGAACGCGTCGCCGATGCCGGTCGGATCCTCCTTGTGGGTTTCGGGCACGACGTCGACGTGGACGAATGTGCCTTCGCGGCCGACGATGTCGACGCCTTTCTCCCCCAGCGTGGTCACCCGCAGCTGGATCTGGCTCATCACCTCAGCCTCCGACCAACCCGACTTCTGGAGCAGCAGGTCCCATTCGTAGTCGTTGGTGAACAGGTAGGTCGCGCCATCGATCAGCCGACGGATCTCCTCACCGTTCAGGCGGGCCAGCTGCTGACTCGGATCGGCTGCGAACGCAAGACCCAGCTTGCGGCACTCCTCGGTGTGCAGGAACATCGCATCGGGGTCGTTGGCCCCGACGATCACCAAATCCGGTGTGCCGATTCGGGATACCACGTCGGCCAGCTTGATGTCGCGGGCCTGTGACATCGCACCGGGATAGAACGAGGCAAGCTGCGCCATGTCTTCGTCGGTGGTGCAGACGAACCGCGCCGTGTACGCCGAGTCCGAAATCAGGACGCTGTCGCAGTCAACCCCATGGGAAGTGAGCCACTGCCGGTAGTCGTCGAAGTCCTTGCCCACCGCGCCGACGAGCGTCACGTCACCGCCGAGCACGCCGATTGCGAAGGCCATGTTGCCTGCCACTCCGCCGCGGTGGATCACCAGATCGTCGACCAGGAAGCTCAACGACACCTTCTCCAGGTGATCGGCCAGCAGTTGCTCGGCGAACCGGCCGGGAAAACGCATCAGATGGTCGGTCGCAATCGATCCGGTCACCGCGATGGTCACGAGACGTCACCCTCCATTTATTAAGCCGTCTAGATAACCTTACCCAGCGGACACCCGACGGCTGTGCGCTAACCTGCCTACAAGTGCCCGCCCGGTCACTGTAGACAGGCGAAGACATCGTCACACTTCGGGGGAGCAAATATATGACGGGTCCGTACCCGCCCGAATACGGCGCTGGACCGGTCGGCCCGCAAATGTATGCGGCGCAGCCCTATCCGGAGAATGTGCAGTCGCCGTATCCATCGATGCTGCCGCCGCCGCTGCCGTATCCGCAACGGCGGTGGTGGTGGCCCGTTGGCGCGGTGGCATTGGCCCTCGCGGTGGTCGCAGCACTGGTCACCGCAATCGTTTTCGCGTCGCGCAACGACGACGCGTCGACTCACACCCCTGTGACCGACGCGTCGGCCAAGGCCGCCATTCAGGAATATCTGGACGCGCTGTCCAAGGGTGACGATCAAACCGTGGCGCGTCACACCCTGTGCGGGCTGTTCGACGCGGTCAAGGAGCACCGCTCTGACCTCGCGCTGGCCGGTCTGAGCAGCGATGCGTTTCGCAAGCAGTACAGCCACGTCGAAGTGACGTCGATCGACAAGATCGTCCTCTGGTCACCGAATCAGGCGCAGGTGCTTTTCACGATGCGGGTCGATCCGGCGAGCGGGTCGACGCGCAATCAGTCGACCAAGAGCGAGGAGCAGGCCATCGCTCAGCTGCTGTCCCAGGACAACGAAGTCCTGGTGTGCTCCTACTTGCCGAGGACGGCCGGTCAGTACTGAATCAGTTGAACGAGTCGCCGCAGGCGCAGGATCCGGTGGCGTTCGGGTTGTCGATGGTGAAGCCCTGCTTCTCGATGGTGTCGACGAAGTCGATGCTGGCACCTTGGATGTAAGGGGCGCTCATCCGGTCGACGGTCAGCTTCACGCCGCCGAACTCCGAAATCAGGTCGCCGTCCAGGGAC
>JAVXWV010000075.1:0-4418 GCA_032230775.1 Mycobacterium sp.
TGTGGCCACACGTCCCTGCAGGTCCAACCTGGCTGGCAGTCTGCCACAGCACATGGCGATTCATCCACGATCGCGCGAACAGCACGCCACCTCGCTCTAGATGCAGCCCGCCGCACACGGGTCAACCACCGGAAGCGACTCCGGCGGGGGCGCATTCGGATCGACGGGCTGTTGCTGCGTGAGGTCGATGTCGTGGTCAAGGTCGGGCGCGATCGGGACGAACCGGCACACGAAGGTGACAGCCAGTTCGCACGGATTGTCGCCGGGGTCGGCAGTGGCCGGCGCAGCGAGGAACAGAGCCGCCGTCAGCACCGTTGCCGCCGCCATCGCCGTCCTTTTCAGCACGGGATCACCTTACGTCGTGCCGAGCTGGCCTTATTGGCTTGCGTGTTTTTCGACGAAGTCGACGATGGCCGCGGCCACTTCGCGATGCACGGTTTCGTTGAGGATGTCGTGGTGCGCGCGGGGAAATTCCTTGAGCTGCAGCGGGTCTACCTGTTCTGCGTAGGCACGCACCGCGTCGACCGGCGCGATCGGATCGTTGGTGCCGTGCACAGCCAGCGTCGGCACGGCGAGCTTGGGCAGCTCGGAGCCGAACCGATCCCACGCTCTGTCGAGTTCTCGGGCCAACGCCAAACCGTCGGCATCGACGAAGGCTAGCGGGTCGTTCTCCAGGGAGTCGAGGTAGAACGGGTCCGCGGAAAGCCAGCTGGGGTCCAGGTCGAAGGAGCTGTCGGTGTCCAGCATTTCGGGGATGGGAACCAGTGGGGCACCGGAGATGACGCCCGCCCGGTAGCGCTGGGGTTGGTCCAGCAGCCGAAACAGTGTGACGACCGAGCCAAAAGAGTGGCCCTGCGCTATCAGTGGCAGACCAGGGACCTCGCCTTCTGCGAGCTCGGTCAAGGTGTCAGCCAAACCGGAGCTGTCCTCGATCGAACCGAAGTCGCCGCGGTCGCCTGGGCTGAGGCCGTGGCCGAACTGGTCGACGGCCCAAAGGTCGATGCCTGCGGCGTTCAGGGCGAAGCCGTACCGGTGGTAGAGGCCGGTGTGCTCGCCGAAACCGTGCAGAAAGATGACGGCGGCACGCGGCTCGGCGGTAGCCCAGTGCCGGTAGTAGGCGCGGCCCCGCGGGTGCTCGATGAAGGGCATCCCACGACTGCATCAAGATGCGCGGTCAACCGCAAGCGTTCGGATCAGGTTGGTTGTCAGCCCTCCGCGATACGTTCGCCAGTATGTTCGACTCATTTGAATTGCCGCCGCCTGAGGCGGTCGCGGACCTGAATGACATAGGGCTGATCGACACGATGGAGTTGGCAACGGTGCTGGAGACGCTGGCCGTCGACGTTCAAATCGCTGTCATTCAAGAGATTTGCAGGCGCCAAGTACGCGGGGCGGCTGGCACGCGCCCGACGCCGCCACGTGCGCGTGCGCTGTCGTCGTCATCGCGTTCGTCGCGCCGCCGACGACGACGCAAGGCGCGAAAGCGGCGGCTCCGGCGTCACTGACGCAATCCGAGTAGGACGTCGCGCTGTTCGTGTACGCGGTCGCGAATCGCGTCCACGACGGCGGCGACCTCGGGCCTGCGCAGAGTTTCAGCGCGGGTGACCAACCAATAGGCCAACTGGATCGCCACAGCGTCGGGCAACACGCGGACCAGGTCGTCGTGGCGGTCGGCCATGAAGCACGGCAACAGGCCGATGCCTGCGGACGCCCGGGTCGCCTCGACGTGTACGAAAACGTTGGTGGACGTGACTGATTCGCGCATCGCGGGGGCGAAGCTCGTCGCTCGGTCGAGCTCATCGACCTGCAACATCGAGTCGATGAAGTAGACCAGCGGATAGTGGGCGAGGTCCGCGATACTCGTCGGCGTGCCATGATCGGCGAGGTAGTCGCGGGAACCGTAGAGGCCAAGGCAGTAGTCGCCAAGCCGGATCGCCTTGGCGCGATGGACCTTTGGTTCACCGACCACCACCTCGACGTCGAGTCCGGACCGCTGCTGGCTGGCCCGCCGGGTGGCGGCGACGATCTCGACGGCCACTTTGGGATGCCTGCGCTGTACATCCGCGGCGGCAGGCGCGGCGATGTAGGCGCTGAACCCATCGGTCGCCGATATCCGCACCACGCCTTCCAGGGTGCGCATGCCACCGGGGTCGACGGTCAGCGAGCGAACCGCCGATTCGACGGCCTCGGCAGCCGATAATGCTTCGCGTCCGAGGTCGGTGAGCTCCCAGCCGCCGCCGACGCGCACGAGCACCCGGCCGCCGATCGACTGCTCCAGCGCGGCGATGCGTCGCGAGATCGTGGTGTGGTTGAGGCCCAGCTCGTCCGCGGCCGTGTTGTAGCGGCCGGACCTGCCGACAGCCAGCAACACGAGCAGGTCGTCGGCGCTCGGTCGGCCAGACAGAGCACTCACATCTGCATTTTTGCAGATGACTCCTGCGGTTTTGGCCATTGCAGCCACGGGTGTCTGCATGAATACTCACAAAAGCCTGTGGTGCGCATCACAGCCGAAGGAGCGTCTGATGAGCATCCGCAACGAGACCGCGGAAACCGAACCGGGACCCGTCACGACCGGCCTCAAACGGGTGGTGGCCGCGTCGATGGCAGGCACGGTCGTGGAGTGGTACGAGTTCTTCCTCTACGCAACCGCCATCGCCGCGGGCACATGGAGCTTCTTCGCGTTCCCGATGATGAATAGCGCGAACTATCTGATCATGATGTCCGCCATCATCATCGGCTTGGTGATTCACGCCTTCATGTACGCTCCGCAGCCAGCCATCATGGCAGAGATGTTCCCCACCCGCATGCGGTATTCCGGTGTGTCCCTTGGCTATCAGGTGACGTCGATCGTCGCCGGGTCGGTGGCGCCTGCCATCGCTACCTGGCTGCTCGACAAGTACCACTCCTCGGTGCCGATCGCGCTCTACCTGGCCTGCGCCGCTGTGGTCACCCTCGTCGCTGCGCTGTTCATGCGCGAGACGAACGGCATCGACCTGGCGAGCGTCGACCAGGCCGACCGCGAGGAGCTCGCCAAAGCGGGAGTCGTATGACGGACCTGACCGGCCGCTCCGCGCTGGTCACCGGAGGTGCGAGCGGTATCGGCGCAGCGTGTGCCAGCGAGCTCGCATCGCGCGGCGCGACGGTCACGGTCGCCGACATCGACAACGTCGCCGCCAAGAGCCTTGCCGCCGACATCGGCGGACAAACCTGGGCGGTGGACCTTCTCGACATCTCGTCGTTGGAGCACCTGCAGCTCGAGACCGACATCCTGGTTAACAACGCCGGTGTGCAGAGCATCAACTCGATCGTCGATTTCGCGCCCGAGCGGTTCCGGTCGATGTTGACGCTCATGGTGGAGGCGCCGTTCCTGTTGATCCGGGCCGCACTCCCGCACATGTACCGGCAGAAGTTCGGCCGCGTCATTAACATCTCATCGGTGCACGGCATTCGCGCCTCCGAGTTCAAGGTCGCCTACGTCACCGCCAAACACGCGCTCGAGGGTCTGTCGAAGGTGACGGCGCTCGAGGGCGGTCCGCACGACGTGACAAGCAACTGCGTCAACCCGGGATACGTCCGCACCCCGCTGGTGACCAAGCAGATCGCTGACCAGGCCCGCAAGCACGACATCCCAGAAGATCAGGTGGTGGCCGAGATCCTACTGAAAGAGAGCACGATCAAGCGGCTGGTCGAGCCGAAAGAGGTTGCCGCCCTGGTCGGTTGGCTCGCGTCGCCCTCTGCCGGAATGGTGACAGGTGCGTCCTACACCATGGACGGCGGCTGGAGCGCCCGATGACAGACGCGCCTGACGTTCCGCAGTGGCAGCCGACGGAACGCGATATCTCCGACGCACGCGTCACCGACTTCGCCCGGTTCGTGCAGCAGCGCACCGGAGCACCTATGACGGACTACCAGTCGCTGTGGCGGTGGTCCGTTGACGACCCGACAGCATTCTGGGGCGCCCTGTGGGAGTACTTCGAGCTCGGTATCCCGCCCGATCGCGTGCTCGACAACGCGGAGATGCCGGGCGCTCGATGGTTCCCCGGTGTGCGCGTCAACTACGTCGACCAGATCGTGCGCAACGCGCGCACCGATCGCCCCGCGATCCTGGATGTCAGCGAGGACGGACAGATCAGCGAGCTGTCGTGGCACGAATTGCTCAGGCGCACCGCGGCGTTCGCGCGGACACTGCGGTCACACGGGGTGACGGCGGGCGATCGCGTCGTCGGCTATCTACCCAACATCCCCGAGGCGATCATCGCGTTCCTGGCGACCGCGAGCATCGGCGCCATCTGGAGCGCCTGCGGGCAGGACTATTCCGCCAAAGCCGCGCTGGACCGGCTAGGCCAGCTCGAGCCGGTCGTCCTGGTCACCGCCGACGGCTATCGGTACGGCGGCAAGTCCCACGACAAGCGCGACGA
>JAVXWV010000719.1:0-5502 GCA_032230775.1 Mycobacterium sp.
GACGCGTTCGACATCGGCGCCGACGACTACCTGACAAAACCGTTCTCCTTCGTGGTCCTCGTGGCGCGACTGCGTGCCCTGTTGCGACGCGGCGCCCCCGAACGCCCGACCGTGCTGACCGCGGGGACTCTGTCGCTAGATCCTGCACGTCGACAAGTGACCCGCGGCCAGACCGTGCTGACGCTGACTCCGCGTGAGTACGGGGTGCTGGAATTCCTTCTGCGCAACAAGGGAGATGTGGTCTCCAAGTCCGAAATCCTTCGGTCGGTGTGGGATTCGAACTACGAAGGCGACGACAATGTCGTGGAGGTCTATATCGGCTATCTGCGGCGCAAGATCGACGTCCCGTTCGGGGTAATCACCATAGAAACCGTGCGCGGCGCCGGCTACCGACTCCGAAGCGATCCCGCCTGATAATCGGTGCCGGCCGAGTCCTGCTGTGCCAGTGGCAGTGTGAGGGTAAAGACAGCGCCACCGTTGGCCGCGTCGCCCACCTCGACGGTGCCGTGGTGGGATCGCACGATCTGCTCGACGATGGACAGGCCGAGGCCCGATCCCCCCGACGACCGGGTACGGGTGGGATCGAGGCGAACGAATCGTTCAAAGACGCGCTCCCGGTCTTGGGCCGGGATGCCGGGTCCATCGTCGGCGATCGTGATGACCGCGTGAGCTGCCTCCGGGCGGCAATCCATGGTGACGGTGCTCGAGGCGTGTCGCACAGCGTTGTCGACAAGATTGCGGACCACCCGGGCCAAGGCGCCACGATCGCCGACGGTGCGGCACGCCTCAATGTGGGTCACGGTGTGGACCGATCCGATTGCGCGTAGCCGGCTCGCCTCGGCCAGGAGCAGATCGTCGACGTCGACGTCGTCGTGTCGCAGTTCCATCGCGTCTTCATCCGAGCGGGCCAGCAACAGCAGATCCTCGATGAGCTGGTGCATGCGGCGGGCTTCGGGCAGCAGCGATTCGTCGATCAGCTCGTTGTCCATCAGTTCGGGCCGCCCAGACGCCATCTCGAGTGCGGCGGTGATGGTGGCCAGGGGGCTTCGCAGCTCATGGGAAGCGTCGCTGACCAGCCGGTGTTGGGCGGCGCGGCCGCGTTCGAGTCGGGCCAGCATGGCGTTCATCGTTGTCGCGAGGTGGGCGATCTCGTCGCGGGTGGCCGGGATCGGCACCCGTTGCGCGAGGTCGGTGCTCGAGATCGAGGCCACCCGGGCACGGATCGCTTCGACCGGTCCCAACGCTGCCCCCACCAGCCGGTAGGTGCCCACGACAACCAGCGCGATGATGACCGGTGAACCGACCGCGAGCAGGGCAGCCACCCTGGTGACGACGGATTCAACGGGCTCCCGGTCGGCGCCGACCAGGATGGTCACCGACCCGCCGGGAACCGCGGTCGCACGGGCCGACACCCAGTAGTCGAAGCTGCTCCCAGGACCTTGGACCCGCCCCACGCTACGCGCCTGCCCATCGCTCAATGAAGTGGTCACCAGCGGTGATGTGGGTGCACCGTTCGAGGCGGCCAGCACCGTCCCGGTGGCATCAACGATCTGCACGGCACCAATCTGGCTGTCAGTCACCAACAACGACGGATCCACCTCCCGGGGCGCATCAGTGCGCAATTGCGCGCTGATCTGCTCGGCGCGGGCCGCGGCCGCACCCAGAGCGGTGGACTCCAAAGACCGATAGAGCACCAGCAGCAGGACACCCCCGGCGACCGCAAGACATAGCGTCATCACCACCGCGGCGGCCACCGCCGAGCGAGTCCGCACGCTCGCATGCATCGGGTTGAGCCGGCCGACGATCAGAACCTCCCGGTGTGCGCCAAACGCTGCCATCTCATCGCAGCGCCCCCGTTGTCCCCGACACCAATCATCCGGCACGACGTTATGTCGTCATCGTGGCCCGCCGACGCTGTGAAATCGTTGAAAGAACGGGTTTCGTTGTCGAACGCCCTGGTGGCGTTGCAGAACACCAGCACAGGCGCGTTACCCCGGTCATTCGCTCGAGTGTCGCTTGCTGGCTTGTCGTTACTGGCGCAGACGTGTCTACCGTGGGCGGCGCGGTACTTCCCGCGCTGGTCCTCAGCGGTTTCTAAGCGTGCCTTCGTACGGTATGAGCTAGGGGCCATCATCGCGCCAAGCCCGAGGGGGAGTCGCTGTCGGTCAGCGCGGTGCTCAGACTGCGTGAAGGTGGACGGCGTCATGAATCTGCCGGTGCTGGGGTCACTTACGCTTTCGGGGTTCGCCCATCGGTGGTACTTCGCTTTTCTGCTCGCAATTGTAGGGCTGGTCACGCTCTACATCTTCATGCAGCTGATTCGTCGCAAACGGATCCTGCGGTTCGCGAGCATGGAGCTGCTGGACAGCGTGGCACCTAAGCGCCCGACCAGGTGGCGGCATCTGCCCGGCATTATTTTGTTTGTCGCGCTGATACTGCTCACCGTGGCGATGGCAGGGCCTACGCGGGATGTCCGCACTCCGCGTAACCGCGCTGTGGTGATGCTGGTGATCGACGTGTCGCAGTCCATGCGGGCCACTGACGTTTCGCCCAGTCGGCTGGCTGCGGCCCAGGCGGCGGCCAAGCAGTTCGCCGACGAACTCACACCCGGAGTCAATTTGGGTCTGATCAGCTATGCGGGCACCCCAGCGGTGCTGGTGTCACCGACCACGAACCGCGACGCCACCAAGGCGGCGCTGGACAAGCTGCAAGTTGCCGATCGCACGGCGACCGGCGAGGCGATCTTCACCGCTCTGCAGGCGATCGCCACGGTAGGTGCGGTGATCGGCGGCGGCGACACCCCGCCGCCCGCCCGCATCGTATTGTTTTCCGACGGCAAGGAGACCGTGCCCTCCAACCCCAACAACCCGAAGGGGGCGTTCACCGCAGCTCGCGCAGCCAGGGATCAGGGCATACCGATTTCCACGATTTCCTTTGGTACACCGAATGGATACGTCGACGTCAACGGGCAGCGCCAACCCGTTCCAGTCGACGACACGACGATGAAGAAGGTTGCCCAACTGTCTGGGGGCTCCGCGTATAGCGCCAGCACCCTCCAGCAGCTCACCGACGTCTACGCGACCCTGCAGCAGCAGATCGGATTCGACACGATCAAGGGTGACGCGAGCACGGGCTGGTTGCGGCTCGCTGCGTTAGCGGTTTCTCTTGCCGCGCTCGCGGCGCTCCTGATCAACCGACGGCTTCCCGCCTGAGGTCGCCCGATCGGGTAGACGATCGCTTCGCCGATCTGCACGCAAACGGTAGTGTCGAGCTGAAATCCGCTGCGGTGTGGGCGCATCAAGATCCTCAGCGATCTGTGAGCGCCGCGTTGCCACGACGCTCCTGTCGCCGCCGGCCCAGTTGTGCTGGCCGGCGGCGCCCTTCACCCAGGTACGGCCATCGGGGCAACACGGCTGCGATCAGCCGCGCTCGACCGCGGCGTTCCCATGGGGGCTGGCCCCGGTGCCTGGCGGCTGGCCCCGGTGCCCTCGATGGTTGCGATGTTGGCGTAGAGGTGCGCGCCCGTTCACGTCACCAGGCCGAGGGCCAGCGCGAAGCCCTGTACCGTCAGATCGGGCATGTCCCCGGAGGGGTGAAACTGAACCTGGGGCACGGGGGGCGTGATCGGAACGTTGCCGGGCGACAGGCAGACAGTTCCCGAGCCGCTCCCGTTGCAGGACTGCTGATCTGCTGCGGAAGCCGTCGGTGCGGCGGCGATCGCGACCGCGGCAGCACCCGCCGCCAACAGTGATGTGATGTACTGCAGTTTCATTCCCATGGTGGTTCTCCCTTGAAGTGCTTGATTATGTGTAGTTGCCCGTACAGAACTAGCCTCACCCACCACCGCTGTGAATCCATTGAGGGCCGCTGAAAATCCGTTGAGCATCCATCGACACGCCATCAGCTGTCATCGTCCCTTACCTGCCGGCATGCAAAGGTGCTGCGCTGGACGTGATACGGCCCGGTAAGGGAATACCGCCTCAACGGCATAGTGACGTTGTCCGACACAGAGGTCGACCGATCCCGGGGCCCTGCCGTTGCGCAGTGCCGCTGGCTGGAGTGTCGTCCAGCCCGGTGTCAGGGCGATAGCGTGTCACATCGATCGGGATTCCAATGACGATGAACAGCCTTTCGCCATGGGGTGTTCGCATGTACCTCGTGAACTGGCGTGTTGGGGACTACGCCGCCGATTTGAGCTGTGCCGGAACTGGTTTCGTTACCATCCGACGATTGCGAACGGCTACGTAGGTGACCACGACGAGAGCGGTCATAAGCAGGCCGGCAGCCACAGGGACATCGCCGTAGTCTAGGCCTCCGGTCTTGGTGGGCTTACTCAACCAGTCCGCGATGGAGGCGCCGAGCGGTCGGGTTGCGATGTATGCCCACCAGAAGGCGACGACTCCGTTGAGGTGAAAACGCCAATAGCCCAATGCCGGCACGGCCATGACGATTGCGAACAGCACGATCGATCCGACGAATCCGAAGTGAAGTTGACTGGCGGTCAGGTCGCCGGCGGCGGTCCCGAGGGCGAATGTGAACGACACTGTCAGCCAATAGAAGACTTCGCGGCGTCGGGTAGTGATGCTGTGTACTGACAGGGTGTTCTCGATGCGATGCCACGCCCAGAACGTCGCCGCAACCCCAAGGGCGCAGAACAGGGTGAACATGGTGAAGGAGACGCCGAGCTGGTGGTGAATTACGTCGGCGGCCATTGTGCCGAACACGGCGACCATCATTACCGCTGCCCAGTACGCAAAAGCGTTGTAGCGCCGTGTTCGAAACTGAATCCATAGCGTGCTTACGAAACCTGCTACGCCGATACCAAAGCCCACCAAGCTCATCGTGCTGAGAAGGTAATCCGAAGCGGCCTCACCCATTGCGGTCGTGAGCAGCTTCAAGACCCAGAACCCAATGGTCATCTCGGGCACTTTCGCCGCGAGCGGCTCTAGTCGTGGGCGAACATGATTGTCAGCTAGCACGATCGCCCAACCGTCCAACTCGCATCAGTGTGCTGATCTCGTGCATTGGTGATCGGTCCTCTCTCGGGTGCTCAGGTCGGAAGCCGTAGCGCACGGGCTCACGGCGGGTGGTGACACGGCGGAAACTAAGGCCCACCCACCCCGGTCGTTTGACGGATTTCCTGAGTTGTCCGGCCGCTCCGCGACACCTGGTGGCCCGAAATCAACGCCTACATCCACACCGGCATCACCAACGCCCGCACCGAGGGCTACAACCGCCTCGTCAAACAGGTCAAACGCGTCGGATGCGGATTCCGCAACACAGAAAACTCCGCCCGCCGGATACGATTCCACCGCACCGGCAAACAGCGGGCAGCAACCCAGACTTCAAGCTTGCCCGGTCAAAATCGAAGACGACATATGAGGCCCGTAGGGGTGGTACTGAACGTGGGGCGGGGGCGTCTTGATCTGAACGTTGCCGGGCGACTGGCAGACGGTTCCCGAGCAGGACTGCTGATTCGCTGCGAAAGCCGTCGGTGCGGCG
>JAVXWV010000738.1:0-6215 GCA_032230775.1 Mycobacterium sp.
GCCAACATCGGCAATTCGGCCGTCACGAGCTCAATCGCCGAAGAGGTCGACAAGATGGTGTGGGCCACCCGCTGGGGCGCCGACACCATCATGGACCTGTCCACCGGCCGCAATATCCACGAAACGCTTGAGTGGATTCTGCGCAATTCGCCGGTGCCCGTCTGCACCGTTCCGATCTATCAGGCGCTGGAGAAGATCAACGGCTACCCGACACGGCTGTCGTGGGAGGTCTACCGCGACACAGTGATCGAGCAGTGCGAGCATGGCGTCGACTACATGACCGTGCACGCTGGGGTGCTGCTGCGCTACATCCCGCTAACGGTCAAGCGGGTCACCGGGATCGTGTCAAGGGGTGGGTCGATCATGGCGGCCTGGATGCTCGCGCATCACAGCGAGTCCTTCCTCTACACCCATTTCGAGGAGCTCTGCGAGATCCTGGCCCGCTACGACGTGACGTTCTCGCTGGGCGACGGGTTGCGGCCGGGGTCGATCGCCGACGCCAACGACGAGGCCCAGTTCGCCGAACTGCGGACGCTGGGCGAGCTCACCAAGATCGCCAAATCCCATGGTGTGCAGGTGATGATCGAGGGACCCGGCCACATCCCGATGCACAAGATCGTCGAGAACGTGCGTCTGGAAGAGGAACTGTGTGAGGAGGCACCCTTCTACACGCTGGGCCCACTGGCCACCGATATCGCTCCGGGCTACGACCACATCACCAGCGCGATCGGCGCGGCGATCATCGCGCAGGCAGGTACCGCGATGCTGTGCTATGTCACGCCCAAGGAGCACCTTGGCCTTCCGGATCGCAAGGATGTCAAGGACGGCGTGATCGCCTACAAGATCGCCGCACACGCCGCCGACCTCGCGAAGGGTCATCCTCGCGCGCAGGAGCGTGACGACGCATTGTCTAAGGCGCGGTTCGAGTTTCGCTGGCACGACCAGTTCGCGCTGTCGCTGGATCCGGACACCGCGCGCGAATTCCACGACGAGACCCTGCCGGCCGAACCTGCCAAGACCGCGCATTTCTGCTCGATGTGCGGGCCGAAGTTCTGCTCCATGCGCATCACCCAGGACATACGCGACGCGATGGCCGACAAGTCACGGGAATTCGCCGAACACGGCAACCAGATCTATCTACCCTTGGCGCAGTGATGAGCGCTTGCGCGAAGAACAGAGGGCTATGTCGTTTCTTCCATTAAGCTCCCCGGGCGAGACGCCGCTGCGGGTGTTGACCATCGCCGGATCCGACTCCGGCGGTGGGGCGGGCATCCAGGCCGATTTGCGAACCTTCGCCATGCTCGGTGTGCACGGCCTGGTGGCAGTCACCGCGGTCACCGTGCAAAACTCCGTCGGCGTCAAGGGTTTCCACGAGATTCCCCTCGACGTGATCGCGGGTCAGATCGAGGCGGTCGCCTCCGATATCGGTGTGCAGGCCGCCAAGACCGGCATGCTGGCGTCGTCGGCGATCATCGACACCATCGCCGACACCTGGCGCGAACAGGGCTTGGCAGGCACGGTGCCGCTGGTGGTCGATCCGGTGTGCGCGTCGATGCACGGCGATCCGCTGCTGCATCCGAGCGCACTGGATTCCCTTAAGGCCCAACTCTTTCCGCTTGCCACACTGGTGACACCCAACCTCGACGAGGTCCGCCTGCTCGTAGATATAGAGGTCGTCGACGCATCCAGCCAACGTGAGGCGGCCAGGGCTCTGCAGGCACTCGGCCCACAGTGGGCGCTCGTTAAGGGCGGGCACCTGCGCTCGTCGCCGAGGGCTCCCGATCTGCTCTTCGACGGCACCGACTTCTACGAATTCGACGCCACCCGCATCGACACCGGCAACGACCACGGCGCCGGTGACACGCTGGCCGCCGCCGTCGCCAGCGCGCTGGCCCACGACTACACCGTGCCCGACGCGGTCGCCTTCGGGAAGGGCTGGGTGACCGAATGCCTTCGCGCCGCATACCCGTTGGGACACGGTCACGGTCCGGTGTCCGCACTGTTCAGACTGCGCCCATGAACCTCGACCAGATCGCGGGCATCGCCCACGAACCCATGGGCAAGCCCACGGGCGTGGTGGTCCTGACGCACGGCGCTGGAGGCAGCCGCGAGTCGCCCCTTTTGGCGAAGATCTGCGACGAGTGGGCCCGCCGCGGCTGGCTGGCCGTGCGATACAACCTGCCCTACCGGCAGCGCCGTCCGAAGGGTCCGCCGTCAGGATCGGCCGCCAAAGATCAGGCCGGTGTCGTCGAGGCCGTCGAGCTGGCTCACACCCTGACCAAGGGTCCGGTCATCGCAGGCGGCCACTCGTATGGCGGCCGGATGACGTCGATGGTGATCGCCGAGGGCGCTGCGACTGTCAATGTGCTGACGCTCTTCTCGTACCCGCTGCATCCGCCGGGCAAGCCCGAACGGGCGCGCATCGACCACCTGCCGCACATCAACGTGCCTACGGTCTTCACCCACGGCACCGCCGATCCGTTCGGCACGATCGACGAGTTGCGCCCGGCCGCCGCGCTGATTCCCGCCCCCACCGAAATTGTCGAAATCACCGGCGCCCGCCACGACCTGGGCTCCAAGACCCTCGACGTGCCCGCGCTGGCGGTCGATGCGGCACTGCGACTGCGGGCGTGACGGCAAACGGCGAACGGTCTGCCGTCTGCGTTGCGATATCAATGCATGAGCGGTGGTCATCGCTGCTCGACTGACGCTACTGTCAACGGGTGACCGTGCCGCCGAGCTATCCCCCGCCATACGGCGAACAACCGCAGGGACCGTATGGCCCGCCGGGTCCGTATGGCTCGCAGGGGCCGTATGGCCAGCCGGCCCAAGGCCCCTATCCCCCGCCACCGCCGATGCCTTATCCGGCGCCGCCACCTGGTTACCCCACGCCGCCTCCGGCGCAGACGAACTGGTGGGCGATCGTCTCGCTGATCACCGGCGTCCTCGGCGCCGTCCTGATCAGCGTGATCTGCGGCATCGTCGGTCTGAACAAGGCAAAGCAGGGTCAGGGCGGACGCGGTTTGGCGATCGCCGGGCTGGTCCTGTCTGGGCTCTGGGTGCTGGTGATCATCGCCGGCATCGCCATCTACTTCGTGATTGGCAGGGGCACGGTCACCGCTACTGATGTCAAGGTCGGCGACTGCCTCAAGGAGATACCAAGCAGCACACGGGTATTGACCGTCGACACCGTCGGCTGCGACCAATCGCACGCCGGAGAGGTCTTCGCGGTGCTGATGATGCCGGAGGGTGACTACCCAGGGCAGTCCGCGATCGAGGAATACCAGAACAAGTGCGAGCCCGCACTGTCCTCGTACTCACCTGACGCGATCACCGACGACTCGGTGCAGCTGTACGTGCTGTATCCGACGGCCGAAACGTGGAAGCAGGGTGACAGGGCAGTGACCTGCATCGCCACCCTTGACCCGCCGCGGACGGGATCGCTCAAGAGCTGAGTCGGTCGTCAAAGTTTCCGGTACCTGAGGTACCGTCTGGGCATGACTCCGGAGCATTTCGACGCGGTCATCGTGGGTGCCGGTTTCGGTGGGATAGGCGCAGCCATCCAGCTCAAGCGGTCGGGTTACGAGAATATCGTGATCCTCGACCGCGAGGACGACCTCGGCGGGACCTGGCACGTGAATCGCTACCCGGGCCTTGCCGTCGACGTCCCGACCACCACCTACTCCTATTTCTTCGAACCGAACCCGAACTGGTCGCGGCTGTTCACGCCGGGTCCGGAGATCAAGCGGTACGCCGACGACGTCGCGGACAAGTTCGATGTGCGCAGGCACATGCGGTTCAACACGGTCGTCGAGGGTGCCCGCTGGGACGAGGATGCCAGCGTCTGGCGGATCGCGGTTGCCGATGGTGAAACGCTTTCCGCGCGGTACCTGATCACCGCAACGGGCTTTCTGTCGCAGCCGAAGGTACCCGACATCCCTGGCGTCGCCGACTTCGCGGGCAAGGTCATCCACACCACCGCCTGGGACGATGCCTATCCGCTCTCGGGCCGCAGGGTGGCTGTCATCGGCACCGGCGCCACCGCCGTCCAGCTCATCCCGGAACTGACCAAGAAGGTCGCCCACCTCACCGTCTACCAGCGCACCCCGATCTGGGTGGTACCCAAGATCGACCTGCATTTCGGCGAACTGGCCAAGCGGCTCTTCGCACGGATCCCGTTGACGCAGCGCGCGATCCGCTGGCTGACCGACTCGATCTACGAAGTCATGATCAACACCGCGGTCATTCACCACCGGCAGTTCCACCGGCTCAACATCGCCGCGGCGGACCTGTCGAAGATGCACCGCTACGCGTCGATCCGCGACAAGGAACTGCGCCGCAGGCTGAGCCCGGACTACGACTTCGGCTGTAAGCGGCCGACATTCTCCAACGGCTACTACCGCGCATTCACCAAGCCGCATGTGCATCTGCAGAGCGACGGTATCGCGCGTGTCGAGGCCGACGGCATCGTCAACGCCGATGGCACCAAGACTGTCATCGACACCTTGATACTGGCGACGGGGTTCGACCTGTGGGAGGCCAACTTCCCCGCCATCGAGGTGATCGGCCGCGAGGGGCGCAACCTCGGAAAGTGGTGGCGCGACACCAGATTCCAGGCGTACCACGGTGTGACGATGCCGTATTTTCCGAACTACCTCAGCCTTGCCAGTCCGTTCGCTTTCCTCGGGTTGAACTTCTTCAACACGATGGAGTACCAGATGCGGCACATGGACCGGTTGTTCGGTGAACTGAAGCGGCGTGGCGCCACCACGTTCGAAGTGACCGAGGACGCCAACACGAAGTACCGGGATCGGATGACCGAATTGCTTGGCGAATCGTTGTGGACGATCGGTAATTGTGCGACGTCGCGGTCCTACTACTTCGATACCCATGGCGAGCCGACGTTGCTGCGGCCGATGTCGACGAAAAGGGCGATCGAAGAGGCGTCAGCGTATCCGTTGAGCGACTACCAGATTGCGTGACAAGAGAGGATCGGTCGTGCCGACTAAGAAGGTCAAGAACTCGCGTGCCGCCAAGCTCGGCGGACTGGCCGTCGCAGGCATAGGGCTGGCCCATTTCACCAGCCCACAACTGTTCGACGGGATCACCAAGCAAGCCTTTCCGCGCAACAGTCGCCAGCACCTCTACGTCAACGGCGGCATCGAAACGGCTCTTGGGCTTGGCCTTTCCGCACGGCAGACCCGACCGTTGGCGATCGTCGGGACGATCGGCTATGTGGCCTATCTGGCAGGCAACGCGGCCCGCAACCGATAGCGACCGAGCAGCGTCAGATCCACCAGCCGTTCCACGACCGCGCGGGCCTGCGCCGAATTCTCGTACCGCATCAACCGGCCGAGGTCGATCACCAGTGACATCGCCGCGTGAACGGCGAAGCGCGCCTGTCCCGGTGTCCAGTCCGGCCGCACGGCGACCACCAGCTCCACCCACAACTCGACCGTGGCCCGCTGAAGGTTACGCAGGATGTTCTGGTCGGCCGGTGTCATGTTGAGCCGCTCGGTGTAGTACACGTAGTCCAGTTCGGGCTGGTCGAACGATCTCGTCACGTACGCGTCGATGACCGCGGTCAGTGCTTCCTCACGGTCGGGCACTGTGCCGACGATCGCCGACAGCTCCGCCGACAGTCGGTCGGCCGCCCGCCGGAATGCCGCCGCGAGGATGTCGCTCTTGGCCGAGAAATACCGGTAGATGCCCGACGCAGGCATGCCAACTGCCGTCGCGATGTCGTCCATGCTGGTGTCGCGGTAGCCCTTGAGGTTGAAGAGACGCATCGATTCATTCAGCAGCGCTTCGTATTTCGACGTCTCCGTGGCGGTGGCGACGGGCGAACCGGCCTCGACAACGCTGTCCGCGACGTCAGGCACATCGGCGGCCAGCACCGCGTCGGCGAGGTCGGCGAGCAACGCGCGCACCTGGATGGCGGGCAGCTTGGCGCGGTGATCGACGATGCTGCCGATCACGGACAGCCCCGACGTGGACTGCGTCCTAGCCTGCCGCGACGTCAGCTCGGGCCGAATCGCCATGAGCGGCCGCTGGATCCGGCGATGTACGGTGCGCATCTGTGCGATCAGCGTGGCCTGGTCGTCGCCGCGTAAGTAGCGGCCTTCCCAGCGGTAAAGCCCGCCCGACTCCCGGTTGGCCATTGCGGTATCGATGAGCGCCGAGACGAGCCTGCGCACGATCAGCTCGGGGTCACC
>JAVXWV010000495.1:0-5004 GCA_032230775.1 Mycobacterium sp.
ACTCCAACTGGCCCCACACTCGCAAGCTGCTCGCGGAGCACCTCATTGATGTGCCCGACGACGAAGCGCGCAAGATCGTCGAGCTCAACGCCCGCACGCTGTACAACTTCTGGGCCTAGAAGCCCAGAGCCGTCCGCCCCTTGCCGCCATGAAAGGTGATCAGTGACCGACCTCGTCCCGGGAAAGAGACTGCGTAGCAACGTAGGTGACACCGAGATCATCGTCGTACGATCTCCCGCGACGCAGGTCGAGCTGTCGTGCGGTGGACAGGTGATGACCCCGAACCTTGGGACGGCTGCTGCGGCAACGACAAGTAAGGACGAGAACGACACCGTGCTCGGTAAGCGCTACGTCGACAGCGACACCGGACTCGAAGTGCTGTGCACCAAGCCAGGACCGGGCGTGCTCACCGCGGACGGTAGGCAGCTGACCATCAAGGCGCCCACTGCGCTACCCGCGTCGGACTGAGGAACCCTGCGGTGAATGTTCTGACATTGCTTGACATGGCGGCGACGGGTACGCCCGACCGCGTCGGCGTCGGCCGCCTCACCTACCCCGAGCTCCTCGACCGGGCGCGCTGCGGCGCCGCCCTGCTGGTGGCCCACGGAGTCGACGAACTCGTCTATGTGGGCGTGAACACCGACGATTTCGCGGTGGCCCTGTTCGCCGCGGCGTGGGCGGGCGTCCCGCTGGTTCCGCTGAATTACCGCCTCAGCCGTGACGCGCTGGAGAGTCTGCTTGCACATCATCCGAACGCGCTGGTCATCGCCGATCTGCACGTACCGGCGACAGCCAACACCGTCACCGTGGCGCAGTGGCGGGCGTCGTGCGCCGAGCCGGTCGGCGACGTGTCGCCGTGGTCCGACGATCCCGGAGTGGTCGCTGTGCTGCTCTACACCAGCGGGACCACCTCCGAACCCAAGGCCGCCATACTGCGCCACCGCCACCTGACGTCGTACCTCCTCGGCAGCGTGGAGTTCGGTGCGGCTGACGAACAGGAAGCCGTCGTCGTCAGTGTCCCGCCGTATCACATCGCGGGCGTCTCCAATCTGCTCAGCAATATCTGTGCCGGGCGGCGGGTTGTCTATCTGGAGACCTTCACTGCGCAGGGATGGCTGGATTGCGTTCGCTCCGAACGGATCACCCACGCGCTCCTCGTGCCTACGATGCTCGCCAAGGTCACCGAATACCTGGGCCAGACGGCCAATGCCGACGTACCCACCTTGCGGTCGCTGGCCTACGGCGGTGCCAAGATGCCGATCCCCGTGCTGGAGCGCGCAATTCGGCTATTTCCGACCGTCGACTTCGTCAACGCCTACGGTCTGACGGAGACCAGCTCCACCATCGCCGTCCTCGGTCCTGAGGATCACCGTGCCGCGCTGCAGGATGACCCCGTAGCGCGGGCCAGGCTCGGCTCGGCGGGCCGAGTACTTCCCGGTATCGAGGTCGAGATCCGGGGGCCGGGGGGCTCCGACGGTGCTGCCGGCGACATCCATGTCCGCGGCGAGCAGGTATCCGGTGAGTACCGCGGCGCGGGAAGTTCGCTCGACAGCGACGGATGGTTCGCCACTCGCGATCGCGGGTGGGTCGATGAGGACGGATACCTGTTCGTTGAAGGGCGAAGCGACGACACCATCATTCGTGGCGGCGAGAACATCGCCCCCGCAGAGATTAAGGACGTTCTTCTGGAACACCCGGCTGTCGCTGATGTCGCCGTCCTCGGGATCCCCGAAGCGCACTGGGGCCAAGACATCGCCGCCGCGGTGGTCTTTCGGCCCGGCCACTCAGCCTCCACCGAAGAGCTGCGCCAATGGGCGCGGGCCCGGCTGCGCGGTTCCAGGACACCTGCACTGATCGTCGTCCGTGACGCGCTGCCCCAAACCGCAACCGGAAAGGTCCTGCGGCGTGAACTCCTCGCCGATCTGCTTGCCACCGAGCTGGCTCCGACTACGTGACGAATCATCCACTGCGCCAATATAATCAGCTTAACGGAGGCCGCGACAATGCCTGATGCGTTCGTTCTTTCAGCCGCTAGAACACCGATCGGCCGGGCCCGCAAGGGATCCCTGGTTTCAGTGGACGCCTACCAACTCGCCGAGGTCGCCGTCAGCGCGGCAGTCGAACGCTCCCAGATCCCGATCACCGATCTCGACGACCTCGTCCTCGCCGAGTCACTGCAGGGTGGCGGTGTGATCGCACGCAACATCGCCGTGCGCCTCGGCATGACCGGCGTGCCCGGGGTCGCCGTCAACCGACACTGCGCCTCGGGCGCCACCGCCGTGCAGTTGGCGGCCGCCACCATCATGTCCGGCATGGCAGATGTGATCGTCGCCGGCGGAACGGAGAGCGCCAGCACCATGCCCCGGCTCTCCAAAGTGGCCCCCGGAGAACAGGAACCCACCGGATGGTCGCCGCAGAGCCATCCCGATGCCCCCGGAGTGCCCGCCTTCGACATGTCGATCACCATCGGGGAGAACACCGCCCGGCTACACCACGTCACCCGCGAGCAGGCCGACGGGTGGTCCGCACGCTCCCAGCAGCGCGCGCTCAACGCCATCGCCAAGGGGTACTTTGACGACGAGATCGTCGCCGTCCCAATCAACAACGGCGAAGGCATGTTCGGCACCGACGAGCACCCGCGAGACACCACGCCCGAGGTGCTCGCGGGGCTCAAGGTCTTACACCCGGAAATCCCGGGGGCCGTCGTCACCGCGGGCAACTCTGCAGGCATCAACGACGCGGCCGCCGCTCTCGTCGTCGGCAGTTCCGACTACGCAGCCAGCCACGGCCTGACACCGCTGGCGCGGATTCGCGGCTGGGCCTCCGTTGGCGTGGATGTCGAGCACACCGGGATGGCACCGGTGACGGCAATCCCGCAGGCGCTCAGGCGCAGTGGCCTCACACTCGACGATGTCGACCTCTTCGAGATCAACGAAGCCTTCGCCACCATGGCAGTTGCCTGCACACGTGATCTCGGTTTGGACGAGTCAATCGTGAACGTCAATGGAAGCGGTATCAGCCTCGGCCACCCGATCGCAGCGACCGGCGCCCGGATGGCCGTATCGGTCATTCATGAACTCGCACGCCGAGATTCCCACATCGGCGTGGTCGCGATGTGCGCCGGTGGCGGGATGGGCTCCGCGCTGGTGATTGAACGGATCTGAGCCCCAGGCGGTTCGGTCAGCGTCGCGCGGTGAGCTTGGTATACCGGCCGCCGAGCAACCATTCGGAGACGTAGAGGTTGCCGTCGGCGTCCGCCGCGACCGCATGCGGTGAATTGAACCGGTCGAGTTGGGGGAGAAGCGGTATCTCCGCACGACCGTCATCGGAGAGATCGTTGGGCCATCCCGGCCGGGTCGGCCACCCTTGCTCCGCTTCGGGATCCGGATCGGCGCCGATGTATCCGATGAGGTTGTCGTCGGAATCCAGAACGGCAAGGCGTTGGTAGATCTCCGCGACCACCAGCAGGTCGCCCCACTTCGCGAAATCGCTCGGACTGTTCAAACAGGTCTCACCAAATGTGCGCAAGTACTGGCCATCCAGGTCGTATACCAGGACACGCACGTTGATGCGGTCGGCTACGTAGAGCTCCGGCACCTTGTCGTTTCGGCGGTCGATGAAGATCGCGTGCGGGCACAGGAATCGTCCACCTCCTTCTTCGCCGGTCAGTGTCGACAGATGGTTTCCGTCCTTGTCGAAGCGATGCACCAAGCCAGATCCGTATCCGTCGGCCACCCAGATGTCGCCCGTTCCGCCGAACCGTTCTTCGTCCACGGCGCAGCCGCACGGGCAGTACGGCCCCATAGGGCCTGCCGCGATTGCCGGATCCTGCGGGGGGAGCGGCAGCTCGGAAAGGATCTGCCCGTCGAGGGTCATCTTCACGACTCGAGGCGCCCGGGTCTCGCAGTGAACACCCTTGCCGAACAATGGAGCCCAGTTGGGGTCACCGTCGTCTGCACCGCAGCTGAAGGCGAATCCGGGATCGCTAACCCAGAGGTATTCGTCATCGCCTTCGCGGACGAGCGTGATGCCGTGGCCTTCCGTCAGCCCGGTCTCGACCACCCGCAACAGGCGGCCATCGGGGTCGAACGCAACGAGTTGGCCTGCGTGGAAACCGATGATCTCTGCACCGTCGGTTGCGACGATGGCGTTGTGCACCCAACACGAGGTGGCGCCAGCGACGCCGGACAGATCTGCCCAGTCGCCGACAACCTCGTAGGAGGGAATGTTGGGCTTGCCGGCATCTACGGACACCACCGTTCCTTATCTGTCGACTCATCGGCTTGGACACGAGATCACGACCTGAGCGGCCGCCATCGGTCACGATAGGTGCTTGTGGAGTGTACTGAGCATTGCTTTATATGCAAATGGCATCCTACTATTGTGCATATGACTCTGTAGTGGACGCTGCCGGGCCCGTGTCCTGCGGGGTCTGGCTTGCGTTCGTCAACGAACAGGAGCGACATTGTCGGCCGACGGAAGTGTTCTCGAGTTCGAGCCCTTCAAGCCCGGTCCGCATGAGCAGTTGCCAGCGGTTTATGCGGAACTGCGGGAGCGATTCCCCGGTTACCGGTCCGACTCGAACATCTGGGTGATATCGCGATTCGACGATGTCAAGGCTGTGCAGTCGAATCCGACTGTCTTCTCATCGCGTCCCAACCCCTACGAGGGCGATTCGGCACCGTCGGATGCCGAGATGAAGCCTGAGGTCATCGAACGGCTCATGGCGCTGGTGGCCGATATCCCGGTCGACATGGCCGAGATGGCTTCCGCCAAGACCATTGCCGCTGCAGACCCACCCCAGCACACCCGTATGCGCAGAATCGTCAGCAGAGGATTCACGCCTCCGCGGATCAAGGAAATGACTGACGCGATCAACGGGATCGTCGATCGCTGTCTAACCGGCATCGGCGACCTGCCCAGTTTCGATGTAGTGGAGCGCCTAGCCGTTCCGCTGCCAGTCGAGATGATCTGCCACATCCTCGGCATCGATCGAAGCGAGTA
>JAVXWV010000853.1:0-4117 GCA_032230775.1 Mycobacterium sp.
GCCGATGAGAAGGGGTTCGATGACCGCCAGGGCCGGATTGAAGCGCCGTCGGCTGCGCCGGCGCGTGTCGGCGGCATTGCTGCTGCTGATCGGACTGGCAACCGCCGGTGGCCTGGCGGCCGTCCTCACACCCACGCCGCAGGTCGCGGTCGCCGACGAGTCGAGCTCGGCGCTGCTGCGCACCGGCAAGCAGCTGTTCGACACCTCGTGCGTGACCTGTCACGGCGCCAACCTGCAGGGTGTGCCGGATCGCGGGCCCAGCCTGATCGGCGTCGGCGAGGCCGCCGTCTACTTCCAGGTGTCCACCGGGCGGATGCCCGCAATGCGCGGCGAGGCGCAGGCCCCGCGCAAGGACCCCATCTTCGACGGGTCGCAGATCGACGCGCTCGGCGCGTATGTACAGGCCAACGGCGGCGGCCCGACGGTCCCCCGCGACGACAACGGTCATATCGCGCAGCAGTCGCTGATCGGCTCCGACGTGGCCCGCGGCGGCGACCTGTTCCGGTTGAACTGCGCGTCCTGCCACAACTTCACCGGCAAGGGCGGCGCGCTGTCGTCGGGCAAGTACGCCCCCGACCTCTCCGACGCCCAGCCCGCGCAGATCTACACCGCGATGCTGACCGGTCCGCAGAACATGCCGAAGTTCTCTGACCGGCAGCTCTCCCCTGAGGAGAAGAAAGACATCGTGGCCTACGTCCGGATGGCGACACAGGCGCCCGATCCTGGCGGCTATGGCCTTGGCGGCTTCGGGCCGTCGTCCGAGGGCATGGCGATGTGGATTATCGGCATCGTCGCGGTCATCATCGCGGCGTTGTGGATGGGAGCCCGAGCATGAGTGACGACGTCAAAGGCACAGATACCCCCACTGACGCCGAGCTCGCCTCGATGTCCCGTGAGGAGCTTGTCGAGCTTGGCGGCACGATGGACGGCGTCGACACCATCTTCAAGGAAGAGCGCTGGCCGGTCGCCGGCACCAAGGCGGAGAAGCGAGCCGAGCGCGCGGTGGCGTATTGGCTTCTGCTGGGCGGTCTTTCGGGCCTGGCGCTGCTGCTGATCTTCTTGTTCTGGCCGTGGGAGTACAAGGGCGGCGAGACGCAGGGACACTGGTGGTACGACCTGGCAACCCCGCTCTACGGATTGACATTCGGGCTGTCGATTCTCGCGATCGGCATCGGCGCGGTGCTGTTCCAGAAAAAGTTCATCCCCGAAGAGATCTCGATCCAGGACCGCCACGATGGCCGCTCGCCCGAGCTCCACCGAAAGACCATCGCGGCAAACCTCACCGATGCGCTGGAAAGTTCAACCATCAAGCGGCGCAAGCTGATTGGCCTGTCGTTGGGCATTGGCCTCGGCGCGTTCGGACTCGGCACGCTGGTCGCATTCATGGGCGGGCTGATCAAGAATCCGTGGAAGCCCGTGGTTCCGACGGCCGAGGGCAACAAGGCCGTGCTGTGGACGTCGGGCTGGACCCCCCGCTTCAAGGGCGAAACCGTTTACATGGCCCGCGCCACCGGGCGGCCCGGCGAGTCGCCGTTCGTCAAGATGCGCCCTGAGGACATCGACGCAGGCGGCATGGAGACGGTATTCCCGTGGCGCGAATCCGACGGTGACGGCACCACCATCGAGTCGCACGAGCGGCTCAGCGAAATCGCGATGGGGGTGCGCAACCCGGTGATGCTGATCCGCATCAGGCCGACGGACATGGCCAGGGTGGTCAAGCGCAAGGGCCAGGAGAGCTTCAACTTCGGCGAGTTGTTCGCGTTCACCAAGGTGTGCTCGCATTTGGGTTGCCCCTCTTCGCTTTACGAGCAGCAGAGCTATCGCATCCTCTGCCCGTGCCACCAGTCGCAGTTCGACGCGTTGCACTTCGCGAAGCCTATTTTCGGTCCGGCTGCGCGCGCTTTGGCGCAGCTGCCCATCACCATTGATCAAGACGGGTACCTGGTTGCCAACGGTGACTTCATCGAACCCGTCGGACCGGCATTCTGGGAGCGGCGCTCATGAGTCCAACACTGCCAAAGCCAAATCTGGCCGAAATCGCAGCGGCGCAAGGCGATGCGATCGATTCGCGGTATCACCCGTCGGCGGCGCTGCGCCGCCAGCTGAACAAGGTGTTCCCGACCCACTGGTCGTTCCTGCTTGGCGAGATCGCGCTGTATTCGTTCATCGTCCTCCTGATCACCGGTGTGTACCTGACGCTGTTCTTCGACTCGTCGATGGCCGAGGTCACCTACAACGGCGTGTATCAGCCGCTGCGCGGCGTCGAGATGTCCAAGGCCTTCGCCTCCGCCCTCGACATCAGCTTCGAGGTGCGCGGCGGCCTGTTCGTCCGGCAGGTCCACCACTGGGCGGCGCTAATGTTCTCCGCGGCGATCATGGTGCACATGGCCCGCATCTTCTTCACCGGCGCCTTCCGGCGGCCCCGTGAAACCAACTGGGTGATCGGTTCGCTGCTGCTGATCCTGTCCATGTTCGAGGGCTACTTCGGCTACTCGCTGCCCGACGACCTGCTCTCGGGCATCGGCCTGCGGGCGGCCCTGTCCTCGATCACGATGGGCATCCCAGTGATCGGCACCTGGATGCACTGGGCACTGTTCGGTGGTGACTTCCCGTGCGGCGGGCTCGGATACCAGTGCTCGGCCGACGGCGTTTTGCTGCCCCGCATGTACGCGCTGCACATCCTGCTGATCCCGGGAATCATCCTGGCGCTCATCGGTGTACACCTGGCGATGCTGTGGTTCCAGAAGCACACCGACTTCCCGGGACCAGGGAAGACTGAGGCGAACGTCGTCGGTGTCCGCGTCATGCCGATCTTCGCCGTCAAGTCAGGGGCGTATTTCGCGATCATCACCGGCGTCCTCGGCCTGATGGGCGGCCTGCTGCAGATCAACCCGATCTGGCAGCTCGGCCCCTACAAACCGTCTCAAGTGTCGGCAGGCAGCCAGCCCGACTTCTACATGATGTGGACAGAGGGCCTGGCCCGCATCTGGCCGCCGTGGGAGTTCTACCCGTTCGGCCACACCATCCCTGCGGTTATCGGAGTGGCGTTGGGCATGGGCCTGGTGTTCACGCTGCTGATCGTCTACCCGTGGATCGAGAAGAGGCTGACGGGCGACGACGCACACCACAACCTGTTGCAGCGGCCGCGGGATGTGCCCGTGCGCACCGCAATCGGCGCGATGGCGATCGCCTTCTACATGGTGCTGACGTTGGCCGCGATGAACGACATCATCGCGTGGAAGTTCCACATCTCGCTGAATGCGACGACGTGGATCGCGCGCATCGGCATGGTGGTCCTGCCCGCGATCGTCTACTACATCGCCTACCGCTGGTGCGTCGGCCTACAACGCAGCGACCGCGCGGTGCTCGAACACGGCGTCGAGACCGGCATCATCAAGCGCCTCCCGCACGGCGCCTACATCGAGCTGCACCAGCCGCTCGGACCGGTCGACGAGCACGGTCACCCGATTCCATTGGAATACCAGGGCGCCGCGGTGCCCAAGCGGATGAACAAGCTCGGCGCTGCCGGTGCTCCGGGTAGCGGCAGCTTCCTGACCGCCGACCCGGTATCCGAGAACGAGGCGCTGACGGAAGCCGCGCACGCTGCAGAACACAAGGCGCTCACCGCATTGCGGGAACACCAGGACCGCAACGGCTCGTCCAACGGCGAGACGAACGGGCACCACTGAGCTAGGCGGCCGAATTGTCCAACACTGCGCGTAGCTGGCGCAGGTAGATCAACGGGATCGCGGGCATTCCCACCGTGACGATGCCGGCAAGGACGTAGAAGACCCACGCCGCCACGTTGTCATCGACGGCCATCAAGTAGGTGGCAACGCCGATGGCAAGCATCGCGACACCCATGGCGATCACGATGACCACCGCGCACCGCAGCCAGAGCTGGTCCACTGCCGTCATCAATGGGCTCGGTGGCGGGCTGATGGCCTCCCGTGTCACGTAGCCGGGGCCGCTAGCCCCCGTGTGTCTCGCAGGCACCCGCAGTTTCTCGGTGGCCGGCTCTGCGCCCCGAACCGGCGGTTGCGGCCCGGCCGCTGCCCGAACGGGCGTGGCGCGGGCAGGCGGCGGCGATTCCTCCTGCGCTTCACGGCGTGCCCTG
>JAVXWV010000870.1:0-3464 GCA_032230775.1 Mycobacterium sp.
GGGTGAGCACGTCGTCTACGCGCCGCTGTCCCCCGAACTCGCCAAGATCGTGCGCCCACTTCAGGACAGGGTGCGCGAACAGGGGCTGTGGGCGTGCCACCTCGGGCCCGAGCTCGGCGGTCAGGGTTACGGTCAGGTGAAGCTCGCACTCATCAACGAGATCCTGGGCCGAACAGCCTGGGGCCCAATCATTTTCGGCTGCCAGGCGCCCGACACCGGCAACGCCGAGATTCTGGCCATGTTCGGCACCGACGACCAGAAGCGGCGCTACCTGCAACCGCTTCTCAACGGTGAGATCTTCTCCGCCTTTTCGATGACCGAACCCCACGGCGGTGCCGACCCGCGTCTGTTCCGCACCCACGCCGTGCAAGACGGCGACGACTGGATCATCAACGGGGAGAAATACTTCACATCCAATGCCCGCAACGCATCGTTCTTCATCGTCATGGTGGTGACCGATCCGGACGCAGGGCACCGCGAACGAATGTCGATGTTCCTCGTGCCGTCCGAGACTCCCGGCATCGAAAGGGTTCGTGAAACAGGGATGATCGGCGATCCGCTCGGGGTCGGCAACCATCCACACGTCCGCTACGCCGATGTCCGGGTCGGCCCGGACGCGCTGCTTGGCGAGCGCGGCAAGGCCTTCCACATCGCACAGGCTCGCCTTGCAGGCGGTCGTCTGCACCACGCCATGCGAACCATCGGATTGACGAAGCGCGCGTTCGACATGCAGTGTGAAAGAGCCTTGTCCCGCAAAACATTCAACGGAACCCTTGCCGACAATCCCGTCGTCAAGGCCGGCATCGCAGACTCGTACATCCAGCTCGAGCAGTTCCGGCTGCTGGTGCTGCACGCCGCGTGGCAGATGGACACCAACGGCCCCGTCGCGGCCATGGCGCACGTCTCCGCGTGCAAGGTGGCGATGGCTCGCGTCGCCCACGACGTCGTCGAACGTGCAATGCACTTACACGGCGCGCTCGGCGCATCGAATGAGACGCCACTGGCGCGGCTATGGCAGGTAGTGCCGACACTCGGGCTCATGGACGGGCCCACCGAGGTGCACCAAGACGTCATCGCGCGACGAGTGCTCAGCGCCTACTCCCCCGCACCCGGCAACTGGCCGACCCAGTTCCTGCCCGACCTCACCGCCGCCGCCCGGCAGCGCTACGACGCGGACCTGGCGCCGGCGCTGCAGCCTTGAGTGCTCTTAGCGGGTCTGCGCCGCGAGCCTGCCTGCCAGGATGACGTAGGTCGCGGCGAAGCTGCGCCGCATCCACGCCACGATCCTGGGCCGCGAGATCACCTCGCGGCGCACCGCCGCGGCGAACACGCCGTAGACGCTGAACACCACCAGCGTGACCGCCATGAAGATCACGCTCAGCCACACCATCAGCAGCACCGCGCCGTCGCGGTCGGGCGCGACGAACTGCGGCAGGAACGCGAAGAAGAAGATGGTGAGCTTCGGGTTAAGGGTGTTGACCAGAATGCCCGACCCGATCACCCGCCACGGCGACACCTTCGCGGGACCGGTCTGCACTTCGAACACCGACTTATCCCGAAATGTCTTCCACGCCAGGTAAAGCAGGTAGGCCACACCGAGCAGCTTGATGATGGAGAACGCCATCGCACTTGCATGCATGATGGCCGCCAGTCCCGTCACCGCGGCGACCATGTGCGGCAGGATGCCCAGCGTGCAGGCGAACGCCGCCACTAGGCTGGCCCGCCATCCGCGCGAAATCCCGGCGGCGACGGTGTACAGCACGCCCGCGCCAGGCGTCGCCACCACGATCAGCGTCGTCAGCAGGAACTCGGGCGTCACCGAACTAACCGCTCTTGCGGCGGAACTCCCGACGGCTCTCGAGCGGTCCGTGCGCCCTCGACTGCTTCTTCCCACCGTCTTTGTGGTCGGAAACTCCCGCTGACTTGGCTTTCTTCCGCTCCAGCGCCTCCCGGAACTTGCGTTTGGTGTCGTCTTCCGGTGTCTCTGCCGATTCCCGGGTCGCTTCGCTCCTGCCCTCCGATGCCATGACGGCAGCGTAGCGCGGCGTGCCCACAGCCGTCGTGTCCTTTACCGCCGACCGGGCGGCATCCCGTACACGTGCGCGATCGGAAGCGTCAGCAGCACCCGCCGGTCGTCGACCATGGCCCGCCGGTAGTCATCCCAGTCCGGATGCTCACCGGCGATATTGCGATACAGCGCAATCAGGGCCTCGACAGTGTCGTCGTCGGGAGCCGCGGCGGGAGGGGTCAGGGTCGCTTCACCGTCTGCGACGACATACGCCCAGCCGTCGTCGGAGCTGACATGGATCGACGCCCGCGGGTCACGACGCAGGTTGCGGGTCTTGGCCCGCGGCTCGGTGATCGAGACCTCGATGGTGAGGTTGCGCTTGTCGAAGTAGTAGGACACGTTCGACAACTGCGGCCTGCCGTCGCCCTTTATGGTTGCCAGCACGCCAAGCGAGTTCCCGCTGAGCAGGGCCAACAGCTTGTCGTCGAAAACGTGGCGTCCCATATCGAGAGCCTACGTCTATACCATCGGGCTAATGACTGAGCTTTCTGAAGTCGACGGCAACATCCCACCGGGGCCGCACATCCGCCCCAGCGTCACGCTGCTGGAGTTCGGGCCGTGACGAGATACGCGGCATTCCTGCGCGGCGTTAATGTCGGCGGCGTGAATCTCAAGATGGCCGACGTGGCCAAGGCGTTCGAAGAGGCCGGATTCACCAACGTGCGAACAATTTTGGCGAGCGGCAACGTCATATTGGAGAGCCGGTCCGGGGTGGACGCGGTGAGAAAGAAGGCCGAATCGGCGTTGCGTGACGCATTCGGATACGACGCCTGGGTGCTTGCCTACGATATAGATACGGTTGCCAAGATCTCGCAGAATTTCCCGTTCGAGCGCGAGGTCGAGGGCCACCACTCCTACGTCACATTCGTCACCGATGAGAAGGTTCTCGACGAACTCGCCGCGCTTGGCAAGGATGCCGGGGACGACGAAAAGATCAAACGGGGCAAGGGCGTCATTTACTGGCAGATTTCCAAGGCCGGCACACTGGACTCCACGATCGGGAAGACCATGGGCAAGAAGCGGTACAAGTCCTCGACCACCACCCGCAACCTGCGCACTATCGACAAGGTGCTGCGATGAGTTCCACCCCGACGGCGAAGGCCGATGGCACGGTGTTGACCGGCGTCTCCGAGACCGCGCTGCTGACCCTGCAGGTACGTGCGAGCGAGGCACGCAGGCCAGATTCGATCATCGACGACCCGATGGCCATCCTGCTGGCCGATTCCATCGACTACGACTTCGCGAAGTTCGGCTTCGCCCGCCGCCAGGACATGGCGGTGCGCGCATTGGGCTATGACCGGCAGGCCCGCCGCTACCTTCTCGACCACCCGAAAGCCACCGTGGTTGCCCTGGCCGAGGGATTACAGACCAGCTTCTACCGCCTCGACGCCTCCGA
>JAVXWV010000916.1:0-4169 GCA_032230775.1 Mycobacterium sp.
CTCTGCTGAGACTCACCAACCGCGCATATTCGATCACCGCGACCACGGCCAGCACCGCGGCGACGGCGGCAGTCGTGCCTTGACCTATCCAGATCGGGATGCCGACAGCCAGCGCCATGACGACCCATGTGCGCCACTTCTGGATCAACTCCGGCTTTCGCGATGCGAACACCGCGATACCGCCGATCACCAGGATCCCCACCGTGACCCACATGAAGAAGACGGATCGGCCGTAAAGATGGATATGCAGCGGACCGAGGTCGAGGTCGAGCGCCATCCGGCGGTCGAGGTGAAGGAACCGCAGGTAGTGGTCGAGCAGCATCATCGTGGCGCCGTCCCGTCCACATCAGCCTCTCGACGAACTGCGGTTCAGGACACGATAAGCGGTGGTGAGAGATCCGGGCGGAAAGCGGAACAATCAGATCGGACTTTGCGCCGCACACGGGGCATCTCAAACGAGCGCGCAGCGCCCTAGCCGCATGTGAAACTCTGAGTTTGTGGCGCCACAGCGCCGTCCTGAGGAGCAGACATGTATCTGACCCAATCGCTGCACCGAAACCTGCAACAGGATCCGGACCGGCCGGCGACGATCTACCGGGATCGCACCCGGACGATGGCCGAGTCAGTCGATCGCATCGCCCGTCTTGCCGGTGCGCTCGCGGGGTTGGGCGTCCAACGCGGCGACCGTGTCGGCATCCTCGCGCTGAACTCCGACCGCTATCAGGAGTACTTCCATGCGGTGCCGTGGATGGGAGCCGCGATCAACCCGGTGAACATTCGGTGGAGTGCCGCCGAGATCGCTTACTCGCTGGTCGAATCCGACACCAGAGTGCTGTTCGTCGACGACGCGTTCGCGCCGATGATTCCGGCACTGCGCGAACAGTTTCCGGGCCTGTCGACCGTCATCCACTGCGGCGACGGTGACCTGCCAGCAGGTGCTGTCAGCTACGAGACGCTGGTCGCCGACAATGCACCGGTCGACGACACCCGCACCGGGGGCGACGACCTACTCGGCGTGTTCTACACGGGCGGGACAACGGGTCATCCCAAGGGAGTGATGCTCTCTCACAACAACGTGATGGTGTCCGCGATCGGGTGTCTGGCGTCGGGACACTTCGTTTTGCCTGGCGGTCGACTGCTGCACACCGCGCCGCTGTTCCACCTCGCGGGCATTGCGGCGTGGGTGGCGGGATGTCAGGTCGGCTCTACCCACGTGATAGTGCCGATGTTCAATCCAGCGGAGGTGATGAAGGCGATCGCCGACCATCGGGTGACCGACGCGTTGCTGGTGCCGACGATGGTGCAGATGCTGGTCGACGATCCGGCGATTACAGACACTGACATGTCGAGCCTGGTGCACCTCCTATACGGGGCGTCGCCGATCTCGGAGGCCGTACTCGAGCGGGCGCGAAAAGTGTTCCCCGCAGCCGGTTTCACGCAGGGATATGGCATGACCGAACTGTCACCGGGTGCGACGCTGCTGACACCGGCCGACCACGACAACCCCGCGCTGCACCGCTCGGCAGGACGCGCGGCGCCCCACGTCGAGGTCCGCATCGTCGACCCCAACGACAAGGAGGTGGCCCGGGGTGAGGTCGGGGAGATCGTTGTTCGCGGCGACAACGTCATGCTCGGCTATTGGAACCGGCCAGAGGACACGGCTGCAGCGGTCCGTGACGGTTGGATGCACACCGGTGACGGCGGCAGGATGGACGAGAACGGGTACGTGTTCATCGTCGACCGGATCAAGGACATGATCATCACCGGCGGCGAGAACGTGTACTCCGCCGAGGTTGAGAACGCGCTGGCCGGCCATCCGGCCGTGGCGGCGTGCGCGGTGATCGGCGTGCCCGATCCAGATTGGGGTGAGCGCGTCCACGCTGTCGTGGTCTTGCTGCCGGGCCAGCAGGCGACCGCGGAAGACATTCGCGCACACTGCAAGACGCTGATCGCCGGTTACAAAGCCCCGCGCAGTGTCGACTTCGTCGATGCATTGCCGATGTCCGGTGCAGGCAAGATCCTCAAACGTGATCTCCGCGAACGGTATTGGGATGACTCAGGTAACCAGGCTTCCTGACTACAGCGGGTCCGCAATATGTCGTGGCGTGCTGATCAGGAGAAGCGAAGCGCGACCATTGCAGCGAGGCTCTGCAACGTAGGCCGACGCCGACCTCGTTTGACCCGCTGCTGCGCGTGGGCTGTGATCGCGGTATCCAACCCGCGTCTGCGTGTACCTAGGACGTG
This sequence comes from Mycobacterium sp., assembly GCA_032230775.1. Lineage (GTDB taxonomy): Bacteria > Actinomycetota > Actinomycetes > Mycobacteriales > Mycobacteriaceae > Mycobacterium. The sequence goes on from JAVXWV010000916.1 coordinate 2,245, forward strand.
CGTGCGGAACACCCGCGGATGCTTCGCCACGGCTCTGAACTTTTCCTCGGAGGCTGTCTCCGGCGCGTCATGAGAGGTCGCCGTGAGGAAGCGGTCCGGCACGGAGAGCTTGCAGATCGTTCGCACGGTGTGCCAGAACTGGCGAATCAACGGACCCGTCGTGTAGGGCAGGTCGTATTCAGCCAGGATTGCCTGAACTCGCGCCGCAATCTCGGGGTGCCTGTTGCTCGGTAGGTCGGGGAACAGGTGATGCTCGATCTGATAGCAGAGGTTTCCACTCATCAGCCGCATGACGGGGCCCGCGCTGAAGTTCGCGGTTCCGAGCATCTGTCGCAGATACCACTGCCCCTTCGTTTCGTTCTCAACGGCCGCGGGAGTGAATTTCTCGGCGCCGTCGACGAAGTGCCCGCAGACGATCACGATGTAGGCCCATCCGTTACGGAAACCGGCGGCGACGAGATTCGCCAAGAACGTCCGGAGAAAGCGACGTCCGCTGAGCGCCGGATAGAAGAGATAGTCCTTGGCTGCCTGACGGCCCATTTTGCGGAACATGGCGCGCTTGAGCTCGGCCTTGGCTTCGTCGGTCGGTTGATCCCGTTGCTCTGCGGCCAGGTTGTGCAGCGCGATACCCCACTCGAAGACGATGGACAGCCCGAGCGCCCGCAACGGAGCCCACAGATAGCCCGGCTTCCACTCCTGGTCGCGGCTGACGCGTATGACGCCAAAGCCGAGGTCGTCGTCCATCCCGATCACGTTGGAGAACACGTGGTGGCGGTAGTTGTGCGCGTAACGCCACTGCGACGACGGGCCCACCATGTCCCACTCCCAGGTGTTGGAGTGGATCTCCGGGTCGTTCATCCAATCCCACTGTCCGTGGATGATGTTGTGGCCGAGCTCCATGTTCTCGATGCACTTCGCCACGAACAACGCCACGGTGCCGAGAGCCCATCCGGCCTTGCCCTTGGTGCCAAAGATGGTCAGCCGGGCGGCAGTTTCGAGGCAACGCTGAAACCGTATGACGCGCTTTATATAAGCGCGGTCCTTGGTACCGAGCGACGACTCGATGTCGCTACGGATCTCATCCAGAGCTGACGCGAACGCTTCGACATCCGCATCACTCAGGTGCGCGTACTCAGTTACTTCGGCGATGGCAACGTTGAATCACATCCCAACCGGGCGGTGGGCTGACGCATCGCATGAGAATGCGGGGCATTGCCGGCCGGATTGGGCGAGGAGACGGGCCTGCGGAAGAGCCACGCAAAGACTCACTCCGTCCCCTCAGGCCGCGGCGACTTCCTCACCGCAGTTGACACAATCTAGCCATAACGACACGTTGCCGCACAATCGGGGAGGCTTTGGCAGCCCAAACTGATAGCTGCATCGGGACGCTTTGGCATCCAAATCGATACCCGCGACCCCCGCATCCAGCAACTATCCCGAGTGCCGGGCGACCCCCTGCTGCCGGGTGACGCTAACGGTTGATGCTCGCTTTGGTCACGAACGATGACCGAGGACGCCGAATCCGGCGACGGCGGTGTTGGATCGTGCGAATGGGGTCGCTCGGAACGACACAGGTGATTTTTCTGCTCCTGGTGGTCGCCACCGTTGCAGCGCTGTGTGGATTCGTCGCATCGACCGCGGCACGGAGGAAGAGGCGACGCGCACGGAGGTTCTTCCTTGTGGGCTTCTTCTGCGGGTTGGTGGCCGGCGGGGTCCTGCGCGGAAAGCGTAGCGACGCTGGTCGTTTGGCCGCTCGCGCACTGAGTCTTGCGGTATCGCGTTTCCGACTGGGACTGTCGCCCTAGTCAGTGCGCCGCCGTATCTGACCTTTGGGGCGCTTCACCCTTTTCACCGGATCTCGCGTCGTGCCCGAGGCGATGTCGTCACGGAGCTGCTCGATACTCGACAGCTCGGCGTATAGTCCG
>JAVXWV010000021.1:0-4103 GCA_032230775.1 Mycobacterium sp.
CTGAGTCCAATGCGCGTAGCGCAGGCAAAAAGATGGCGACGATGCCCAGCAGCAGCATCGGTAGCGACAACGCGAGAAACGTCGTGTGCAATCCGGCGGCATCGGCGAGTGGGCCTGCCAGTATCAATCCGAGCGGGCCTGCGGCGTAGGCCAATGACCCCATCACGCCAACCACGCGGCCACGCAGATGCTGAGGTGCGCGGGTCTGCATGACGTAGTTGTAGATCGGCGCGATCGGCCCGTACACCAAGCCGACCACGGCACACAGCACCAAGATCAGGGGCAGCGGCGGCAGGAACGCGATGATCGTCATCGCGACCCCGAGCGTCAGCACCGCGGTCAGCATGACGGCCCGCTTGCTCGCATACTTCGACAGCACCGCGTAGCCCAGCGCACCGACGAGCCCGCCGACACTGATCGCCATCAACACCCAGCCCAGGTGGGCCGGCTCGTTGCGGTCCGAGAAGTACTTGGGGAACAGAACCGACTCCATCGGCATATACAGGCCCGTCGCCGCCAGGTCGACAAACGCAAGGGTGCGCAGCACCTTGTTGTTCCAGACGAACTTCAGGCCTTCGACGATTCCCGCCCAGACGCCCTCGGGAAGGGCCGCGCGGTCCGGTCTGCCCGCGCCCTCGAGGCGCAGCACCCTGATCGCGACGATCGACAACCCGAAGGCCGAAGCGGTCACCCACATCGTGTTGATGCCTCCGAGGGTGGCGATCAGCAGGCCGCCGATGCCGGGCCCGACGATGTAGGACAGGTTGAAAACCGCCTCGTAGACGCTGTTGGCGTGGTCCAGGTTCCAGCCGGCGCGCGTGGCCGCCTCGGGCAGCATCGCCTCGCGCGCCGTCATCCCTGCCGGGTCGAAGAAGGCGCCGAGCGCGGCCAGTCCCGCGAGCACCGCGACGTTGATCGCGTGCACGCCGAACGTGAGCGCCAGGAGCGGCACCGCGGCCACGGACAATGCCGACAAAGTGTCGGAGATCATCGAAACCCGCCTGCGGCCGAGGTAGTCCACCGCGGCGCCCGCGATCAGGGTGGCTGCCAGCAACGGCAGCGTGCCCGCCATCGCGACGAGCGAGGCGTCCAGAGCTGAGCCATTGCGCTGCAACACAAGCCAGGGAAACGCGACGATCGAGATGCCGTTGCCTGCGCCCGCCATCAGCGCGGCGAACAGGATCAAAAACAGAGGGCCGCGCTTGGTGTTGTTCATGGGGTATCCCGGCCGAATCTAACAGCGGCCGGGGTCGCTGGGCACGCGAATTTGGCGCACATGCACAGTGGTCGTGTGAAGCTCGCCCATCCGCGTACCGGGGTGATGTTCGATTCGCCCGTGCCTCGCGGCTCCGGCTGGCCGGGCGATCCGGCCACGCTGCGCACCGCGGTGGCCGAGACGTCCGCGCACGTCGCATCGATGGCGGCGGCCGTCGGGACTGTCGAGGAGCTCGACGCCGAGGTGTCGGTGTGCCGCGCGTGCCCGCGGCTGGTCGAGTGGCGCGAAGAGGTCGCCGTCGTCAAGCGCAAGGCCTTCGCCGACCAGCCGTACTGGGGCCGACCGATTCCGGGTTGGGGGTCGGCGCGGCCGCGGGTGGTGATCGTCGGTTTGGCGCCTGCCGCGCACGGCGGCAACCGCACCGGCCGCGTGTTCACCGGCGACCGGTCCGGCGACTTCTTGTTCGCGGCGCTGCATCGCGCCGGACTGGCCAACCAGGCGGCGTGTGTGGATGCTGCGGATGGGTTGGCGCTCAACGACACTCGGGTGGTCGCGGCTGTGCGCTGCGCTCCGCCGGGCAATGCGCCGACGCCCACCGAACGCGCGACGTGTGCACCGTGGCTGGACGCCGAGTGGCGGCTGGTCGGTTCCGACGTCCGAGTGATCGTCGCGCTCGGGGGGTTCGCGTGGCGCGCAGCGCTGGAGATGGTCGGCGCCGTCGCATCGCCCGTGCCGAAGTTCGGCCATGGCGCGACCGCAGTAGTGGGCGACGTGCTGCTGATCGGCTGCTACCACCCGAGCCAGCAGAACACCTTCACCGGCAGGCTCACGACCGAGATGCTGGACGACGTCTTCCGTCAGGCCCGGGAACGATCGCAGATTTGATTGTGTTGACTAAGTTATGCGTCTTTCTGTTCTAGACCTGGTGCCTGTGCGCACCGACCAGTCGACGTCCGATGCGCTGGCTGCGACGACGCACCTCGCGCAGACGGCCGACCGGCTCGGCTACACCCGTTACTGGCTGGCCGAACACCACAACATGCCTGCCGTCGCGGCCACCAGCCCGCCGGTGCTGATCGCGCATCTGGCCGCGCAGACGTCGCAGGTCAGGCTGGGTTCGGGCGGGGTGATGCTGCCGAACCACGCACCGCTGGCGGTGGCCGAGCAGTTCGCGCTGCTGGAGGCCGCGCACCCGGGCCGCATCGATCTCGGGATCGGCCGCGCGCCCGGCTCTGATCCCGTGACCTCGATGGCGTTGCGCGGAGCGGCAGGCCGCGACGACCGCGACATCGAGGCGTTCCCGGAGTATCTAGATGATGTCGTGGCGTTGATGAGCGCTCGGGGGGTACGGGTGCCGTTGCCGCGGGATCTGATGCGCGAGAACTACGTCCTCAAGGCCACGCCGGCGGCGGTGACCGAGCCGAAGCTGTGGCTGCTGGGGTCGTCGATGTATTCCGCGCATCTGGCCGCGGCGAAGGGGCTGCCATACGTGTTCGCCCACCACTTCTCGGGGCAGGGCACCGCAGAGGCGCTCGAGGCATACCGCTCAGAGTTCCGGCCGAGTGACCTGGCGTCCGAACCGCTGACGTTCTTGACGGTCAATGCGGTGGTGGCCGAAACACGTGATGAGGCAATGGCTTTGCTGCTGCCGAACCTTCAAATGATGGGGCGATTGCGGACAGGTCAGCCGCTCGGCCCGCTCGATCTCGTCGAGGATGCCGAGCAACAGGAACTGAGCCCGCAGGCGCTTCAGGTGGTTGACGGCGCCCTGCGACGCGCAGTCGTCGGCACAGCCACAGAGGCCGCTGAGCAGGTGCGTGCGCTTGCCGACGAGTTCGGCGTCGACGAGGTGATGGTCAACCCGGTCGCGTCGGCGCACCGCGGCACAGTTCCGGCGACCGCGCCCGCGCGTGACACCACGCTGGAACTGCTTGCCAAGGAGCTGTTCTAGGGCGTCAGCCTGACTACGGGGATCGGTCGCGAAGTCCGCTTCTGATACCCGATGTAGCGGTCTTTGTTGCCGCGCATGTTGTTGACGATCTGCCACAACCGCGCGTATTCGGAGCTATCGGGCATCACCGGCGTGGCGGTCACGGGGAATCGCTTTGGGCCGACGTTGATTTCAACGTTTGGGTTGGCCTTTAGGTTGTGATACCAGCCTGGCGCCTTGGGGTCGCCGGCCTTAGATGCGACGACCAGGTAGTCATCACCGTCACGGGCGTAGCTGAGTGAGTTGGCGCGCTTTTGACCGGTTTTTGCGCCGGTGGTGTGCAGGATCAGTTGTGACGGGCCGCCCGGGATTGTGTGCCCGATCCGGCCGTCGGTGCCTTTGTAGATCTTGTCGTGCAGCATCAGCAGCGGGGTGCCGACGTTTTGCTCGAGCCATCGGGAGATGTCCATGGCGTTCAGTCTTGCGGAGCGGAGTCGAGTTGCGCCAGTGCCTCCCGCACCAGCCGCCCGCTTTCCTCCCGATCGGGATCGCGACGCAGCAGCATGCCCTTGGCGAACGACAGCTTGTCGCCGCTCTGCCGGGGCAGAACGTGCAGGTGGATGTGCAACACGGACTGGAATGCGGCCTTGCCGTCGTTGATGACGACGTTGTTGCCGTCGGCGTGCAGCCCGGACTGGCGGGCGGCCCTGGCGATCCGCTGGCCGATGGTCACCATGGCGGCGACCGTCTCAGCGGGCGTATCGGTCAGGTCGACGGTGTGGAGCTTGGGAATGACCAGGGTGTGGCCGCGGGTGAACGGGCGGATGTCGAGGATGGCCAGGTAGTCGTCGTCCTCGTAGATCCGGGTGGCCGGAGCCTCACCGGCGACTATGGCGCAGAACACACAGGACATCCCGCCACGTTAGCGGCTCAGCTGCCGACGTTTTCCTTCGCCCA
>JAVXWV010000038.1:0-3970 GCA_032230775.1 Mycobacterium sp.
GTGTTCCACCAGCCCGCCTCGGAGTCGATCTCGTAGAACGTGCCGTTCATCTTCGAGTCGAACGACACCGAGTCGAAGATGTAGAACTCGGCCTCGGCGCCGAAGAAGCAGGTGTCGGCGATGCCCGTGCTCGCCAGGTAGTTCTCCGCCTTGCGGGCCACGTTGCGCGGGTCGCGTGAGTACGCCTCGCGGGTGAACGGGTCGTGCACGAAGAAGTTGAGGTTCAGCGTCTTGGCTTCACGGAATGGGTCGATGCGCGCAGTGTCGGGGTCGGGCAGCAGCATCATGTCGGACTCGTGGATCGACTGGAAACCGCGCACCGACGAGCCGTCGAACGCCAGCCCGTCCTCGAACACACTCTCGTCGAACACCGACGCCGGGATCGAGAAGTGCTGGACGATGCCGGGCAGATCGCAGAACCGGATGTCGACGTACTGAACGTCTTCGTCCTTGATCTGCTTGATGATGTCGTCGGCCGTCTTTTCTGCCACTGACTACTCTCCTTTGTCTGGTAAACCCGCGGGTTGACGCTATGGACACGATGTTGCACCGTCGTCAACCGCATGTTGCGCCGAAGTTACGCAATCCTGCTGTAGCGGCGGCAAGTGGGCCCTCTCGGGCCCGCTTATCCTGACAGTATGGCCCGCGCAATTGGGTCCTGGCTGTCGGGTCCCGAACCGGACTCCGGCAGCCCGGACCAAGCACCCAATGACTATCCGGGTGAGCGGCTCGGCTTGCCGCAGACCGGGCCCCGCTCCCTTGCCCGGATGGGCAGGCGGATCGCTGCGCTGTTCGTCGACTGGTTGATCGCCTACGGACTCGCCGCCTTATTGATGACATTCGGCATCGGGACGGTCGCGACGTTGTCGACCGCAGTCCTGGTGATCTGGTTCGTGCTTGGCGCCGTGTCGTTGCGGCTTTTCGGCTTCACACCCGGCCAGTTCGCGCTTGGGCTACTGGTCATTGCGGTCGACGGCCATCAGCACGTCGGATTGGGGCGGGCGCTGGTGCGCGGTGTGCTGATCGCAGTGGTCATCCCTGCGCTGATCACCGACACCGACGGGCGAGGTCTGCAGGACAAGGTGACGAACACCGCCGTGGTCAGGCGGTAGTCAGCGCTGCTTGATGCTCTTCGCGCAAGCGCTCATCGCCGGCGCACGGAGCGTTGTACATTGCGCATCTTCGCCTGCGCAGGCAGCGGACCCTTGGGCATCGCGGCCGGGCCTGCCTTGGTGCCCAGCGCGGCCAGCTTCGACTCCAGCGAGTCCATCTGCTTGACCGTGATGTTCGCGGGCAGCTTGGTGAGGTGTCGTTCGAGCTTGGACAGCTGCACTTCGCCCTCGCCGTTGCCGACCATGATGTCGTAGATCGGGATGTCGCCGACGAGCCGGGCGGTGCGCTTCTTTTCCTGGGCGAGCAGGGGCTTGACCCGTGTCGGCGACCCTTCGCCGACGAGGATTACGCCGGGGCGCCCGATCACCCGGTGCACGGCGTCGAAGTGACCAGTGGCGGCGACGCCGGGGGTGACCCGCCACTTGCCGCGCAGGTTGTCCAGCGCCCACGCCGCGGCTCCGGTCTGTCCGTCGGCCTTGCGGTACACGGATTTCTGCGCGCGCCTGCCGAAGATGATGAAGGCCACCAGCGCACCGAGAACGATGCCGAGCGGGATCATCATGTACCCGAAGACGCCGCCTGAGAGGATGCCGAAGACCGTCGACGCGGCCGCGATCAGCACGAATGCGCCGATCATGTAGGGCAGGAGGCGCTTGTCTTCTTTGCGCTGAATCTGAAACGCCTGCCACAGCTGGCTGCGACGCTGCTTGGCGGCCGCCTTGCGGGTCGCCTTCGCTTCGGCCTTGGCGGCCTTCACCGCAGCGGGATCACGGGTTTTCGCCATTCGTTCAGGATACGGAGTCTGATGTCGCCGCCGCTGCGGCTCCCGAAGGCCGAGACGCGACCGCCTGGGCATACAGCCTGCCCGCCCGATACGAGGACCGCACCAGGGGACCGGCCAGCACTCCGGCGAAGCCGAGGGCATTCGCGAACTGCTCGTGCTCGACGAACTCTTCGGGCTTGACCCAGCGCTCGACCGGGTGGTGGCGCAGCGATGGCCGCAGGTACTGCGTGATGGTGACGATGTCGCAGCCGGCGTCGTGGAGATCGCGCAGCGCGGTGCGCACCTCGTCGGGCGTCTCGCCCATGCCGAGGATGAGGTTGGACTTGGTGACAAGGCCGTAGCCGCGCGCCGCGGTGAGCACCGCGAGGCTGCGGTCGTAACGGAACGCCGGGCGGATCCGCTTGAAGATGCGCGGCACCGTTTCGACATTGTGCGCCAACACTTCTGGGTGTGCCTCGAAGACCCGCCCGAGCGGCGCCTGCTCGCCGTTGAAGTCGGGGATCAGCAATTCGACACCGGTATTCGGGTTGAGCTCCTTGATGGCTCGCACGGTTTCCGCGTACAGCCATGCGCCACCGTCGGGTTGGTCGTCGCGGGCCACGCCGGTGACCGTGGAGTAGCGCAGACCCATCGCGGCAACGCTCTCGGCGACGCGGCGCGGTTCGTCACGGTCGAGTTCGGCAGGCTTGCCGGTGTCGATCTGGCAGAAGTCGCAGCGGCGGGTGCACTGCTCACCGCCGATCAGGAAGGTCGCCTCGCGGTCCTCCCAACACTCGAAGATATTCGGGCAGCCGGCTTCCTCGCAGACGGTGTGCAGACCCTCGCGCCGGACCAGCGCCTTGAGTTCCTTGTATTCCGGGCCCATCTTGGCGCGGGTCTTGATCCACGGCGGCTTGCGCTCGATCGGCGTCTCGGCATTGCGAACCTCGAGACGCAGCAATTTGCGACCTTCTGGAGCGACTGTCACTGTGTCAACGCTACTACCAGGCGGCCGTCGAGGGCGTCGCACACGGCCTCGGCGACAGGCGCCATTACGTCCTCAACCCCGACCCTTCGGCCGAGTTCGGCGGTCAGAGAGGTCACGCCCGCGTCGGCGATGCCGCACGGCACGATCGGCGAGAACGCGGCGAGGTCGCAGTCACAGTTGAGCGCGAAGCCGTGCAGCGTCGTCGCGCGCGACACCCGGATGCCGATGGCGGCGATCTTGCGGGCGGGGGCGTCGATCCCCCCGACATTCGAGCCTTGCACCCACACCCCGGAGCGGCCCTCGATGCGTCCGGTTTCCAGACCCAGCCCTGCGCACACCTTGATTACCGATTCTTCAAGGCGCCGAACGAAATTCACCACATCGAGCGGTTCGGCCATGCCGATGATCGGATACCCGACCAGCTGCCCGGGCCCGTGCCATGTGATCTTGCCGCCGCGGTCGGTGTCGATGACGGCGGTGCCGTCGACAGGGCGTTCCTCGGGAAGCGTGCGCCGGCCCGCGGTGTAAACCGACGGGTGTTCCAGCAGCAGCAGCGTGTCTGGACCGCCTAGGACACGGGCATCGGCCAGCTCTCGCTGGAGCTGCCAGGCCGCCTGGTAGTCGACGGTGCCGAGTCGCCTCACGTCGACCGGCGTTTCCGCCGACCGGATGGATGCCGCCATGCCTCTGACGCTACCGGTCATGTGTTGTTCGGCGCTGTCGCGAAGGCCAACGCCTCGCCGATCGTGTTGTGGTGAAAGTGAAAGCCCGCGCGCTCCAGCGCCGCAGGGATCGCGCGTTGCCCGCCGAGCAGGCCCTCGCCTGCGAACTCGCCGAGCAGTGTGCGCAGCGCAAATCCCGGGACCATCAACGGGGTGGGCCGGTTTACCGTGCGGCCGAGCGCGGCGGTGAACTCGGCGTTCGTCACCGGCGCAGGCCCGGTCAGGTTGACCGCACCCGACACGTCGTCGTGCGCGATCGCAAACAGAAGTGCCCGCACCTCGTCCTCGAGGCTGATCCACGGCATGTACTGGCGGCAGCTGCCCAACCTGGCGCCGAGCCACAATGAGAACAGCGGCCTGAGGCGGCCAAGTATCCCGCCGGAC
>JAVXWV010000103.1:0-4390 GCA_032230775.1 Mycobacterium sp.
GGCCAACTCCTCGTAGTCGCCCTTGGACAACCCGTGCAGGATCATGTCGAGCTGGCCGGTACTGAGTTGGAGACGCTGAACGGCGGTGGCCGTCATCACCGGGAGCGCGACGGTGGTGATCTGGGGAGGGGGTCCCCAATAGTTCTTGTTGGCGCTGAGCGTGTAGTGACTGGCCGTCACCGCCTCCGTCAGTTCGTAGGGACCGGTTCCCGCGGTATGTGATGCCAACCATCCCGATGCGTGGTCGTCACCGGCGGTGTGCTGGGCAACGGCGGTGGGGCTCGTCATCAGCGGCCCATATGGAGAGGCGAGGTAGTCGAGGAATGGTGCTACCGGCTTCTTGAGGGTCACGACGAATGTCTGTGGGTCCGGCGTTTGCATGTCCTTGAGGTCGGCGAGCATGTACGACGGCCCGGCCGCCATATCGATTCGGCGCTGAAAGCTGGCCTTGGCCGCTGCGGAGTCGAACGGCGTTCCATCGGCGAACTTGACCCCGGGGCGCAGGGTGAATCTGTAGGTCAGCCCGTCGGCGGAGACAGTCCACTTCGTCGCAAGCAGGCCCTCGATCTTCGTCGTTCCCGGCACGTAGTGGAGCAGCCCCTGATACGCCGAGGTCATGATCAGCAGACCTTCTGGTTGATAAAACACGTCGGGGTCCAGAGGCGGTGGGTCGCTCAGAAGGGGACTGCGCACCGACGACATCAGGGCCGCGTTGTCCGTCGGACTGTTGCTGCTTCCCGAGCAGGCCGTGCCGGCCAAGAGAAGGGCGGTGACGGCCAGGGTTGTGACGCCGGACACGATTTTCATGCTCAGAGCTCCTGCGCTTGAGTACTTTTCGGTCACAGGGGCGCGACCAGACCCTCGGTTCGCACTTGAGTGTCTGTACGTCTCATTTCGTCGGTGTGACGCGGCAGTTACGACTTTGTACGAACGTCCAAGTTTTGGTCAGTTGACCTAGAAGTGCCCGCATCGGCGCTCTAGTCTCCTTGGCAATGGGCCGTCCATCGTTGGCCGGCATACTCAAATGCGAAGGGAAAGAACACAATGTCTACAACGGTGCCAGGCGCGTTCGATCTGACCGGTCAGGTGGCACTCGTCACCGGATCGAGCAGCGATCTCGGCATCGGGTTCGCGTCGGCCCGCCTACTAGGTCAGCTCGGCGCGTCCGTGATGGTCACCGGGACGACCGACCGCGCGGACTTGCGCGCCGATGAACTGCAGAAGGAGGGTATCGCGGCTCACTCGCACACGGCCGATCTGATGGATCCCAGTGCTGCCCGTGAGCTGGTAGCGGCGACCGAGGCAGCATTCGGCAAGCTCGACATCCTGGTCAACAACGCCGGCCTCGCGTCGATGAACATCCCTGAACGGCCCAACCCGTTGATGGTGATGACCGATGAAGAGTGGTCGCTAGCCCTTCGGCGCAACTTGGACAGTGCCTTCTTCGTCACTCGGGCCGCATTGCCAGGGATGGTCCAGCGTGGGTACGGCCGAATCATCAATGTGGCGTCGACGGCCGGTGTCCTCACCGCCTACACAGGTGACGTCGGATACCACACGGCCAAGGCCGCAATGCTGGGGATGACGCGGTCGGTCGCGGTCGACTTCGCATCGAACGGCGTGACGGCCAACGTCGTGCTGCCCGGGTGGATCGCCACAGCAGCCCAGCTCCCGTCCGAGGTTGCTGCGGGCAACGCCACTCCGGTGGGCCGGTCGGCAACCGCGGCAGAGGTCGCCGTCGGAGTCGCATTCCTCGCAGCTCCGGGTGCCTCGTACGTCACCGGCACGACGCTGACCATCGACGGGGGTAACTCGATTGGCGGAGTGAAAACCGACGACTGAACATGCGCAGACGAGGCAGCGTAGGCCCGACGATGAATGTGCTCGGCAACCATGATGGTGGTCAAGTTGGTCACCGTCGATGTTGAATGTCGGTAGGTCGCCAGGTTGGTGGCGATCGCCTCATGCGTGTCCGATGGCGGTTATGGCTGGGTACCTGGGGTGATAAGGGCTTTCATGATTTGTCCGGCGCGCAACGCGTCGAACGCGGTCAGCGCATCAGACAGTGGGCTGATTACCGTGGTGAGGTCCGCGACCGTGATTTGTTGAGTGGCCAGCAGGTCGATCGCGCGGTCGAATTCGTCGGTGTAGATGTACGACCCCCGCACAACGATCTCTTTGAGCAGGATCGTCGCGGAATCAAGTCCGGGTTCGGGCCCTGCCCCGACCACCACCAGGATGCCGCCGGGGGCAAGCAGTTTCAGCGCGGTGGAGGTGGCGGCGGCGCTGCCTGAGCACTCGAGCACGACGTCGACGACCAGGTTGCCGTAGTCTTCGGCGGCGATTGACACAGCATTGGACTCCGCCGCGAACTGGGCTCGCTCTGCGGCCGGCTCCATCAGAAGGATCTGTGCTGGCGACCTGAGGTGGGCGAGTCTGCACGCGAGCTGCCCGATTGGGCCTCCGCCGGTCACCAACACCGTGCGCCCCGCGAGCTCACCGGCGAGTTCCACCGCTCGCAGCGCGGTAGCCGTTGGCTCGACCCATGCCGCCTCCAAAGTGCCCATCTCGTCGGGGATTCGGCGCAGGTGCCCAGGGAAGGCGGCCATCAGCGGTGCCAGCGCACCGTCGGCCTGCAGGCCCAGCGCCGTCTCCATCGTGGCTTGGCGACAGAAGTTTGATCGCCCCGACAGGCAGTACTCGCACGTGCCGTCCACGTTGCCGTTGGGGTTGACCGCGACCCTCTGGCCGACCGCCCACTCGGCGACGTCGCCGCCGACCGCGGAGACCGTGCCAGTGGACTCGTGTCCGAGGATGCAGTCACCGTGATACACCTGCGGCAGTTGGGAGGCGTGAAGATCGCTACCGCAAATGCCGCACAGATCGACTTCGATCAGGACCTGATCGGGCCGAAGCGTTGGGCGTGGCCGGTCCTGTAGTGCGATCCGTCCGTCTGCGGTGAACACGACCGCGGGCATCGTCATCTTCAGTCAGCTCTTCGTTACGGCGTAAACGAATACGGCCCGAAACGGCCCAAGGCGACGATGACAGCGAGGACGATCAGCACCACGTTGACCACGATATTCATTGGCTCCTTGCGCCGGGCATGAACAACGATTGCGCCGACCATCACCAGTGCGAGCCCGACGGCAGCCAGCGGCACCAGGATCGGTGCAATATGCAGCGCGGCAGGCAGGACCAACCCAACAGCTCCGAGGACTTCGACGAGTCCAATCAGTCGGATGTTGGTTGAGCTGTAGTCCTGCGCCCAGCCCTGGCCAGCCGTGACGAGCTTGTCCTTGGGTACAACAAGTTTCATCAGCCCGCTTCCAGCGAATGCGACAGCCAAGACTATCGCGATAATCCACAGCGCCAGGTTCATTCAGACCTCCTAGTTGTCGTAATGCTCGACTGCGTACTTCAGCTGAACTCCTGGTTGAGCTGGGCGATGTCGCGATCAGCCAGCCAAAGACCCTCCACAGCAAGGTTTTCAGCGAGGTGGGCGGGAGTGCGCGTTCCTGGAATCAGCAAGACGTTGGCCGCGGTTGCCAGCAACCACGCGAGGGCAACCTGCGAAGCGCTGGCATTGTGGGCAGCGGCAATGCTGTTGACGACCGGGTTGGTCAGGATCTCCTCGCGCTGCGCCTTCGGATAACCCAAGGGGCAGAACGGCACGAACGCGATCTCCCGTGTACTGCACTCCTCCAAGATGGGCATGCTGTCACGTGACGCGAGATTGAAGAAGTTCTGCACGCAGACGATTTCGGTGACCTCAAGCGCCCGCATCAGGTGGTCTCTGGTGATGTTGCTGATCCCAATACCAGCGATAAGTCCCTCGTCTCGCGCTGTCGTCAACGCGCCGAGCTGATCGACGAACCGGGCGTCGGGTGCGGCGTTGTCCATCACACGGAGGTTTACGGCGGTGAGTTGTTCGACGCCCAGCGTCGCAAGGTTGTCTTCGATGCCAGCACGGAGCTGATCTGGGTCGTCATAGGGCAGGACCGCGCCGGATTCGTCGCGGCGGGCCGCCACCTTGCTGACCAAGGCCAAGCCCTCAGGGTAGGGGTGAAGTGCCTCCCGGATCAGTTCGTTGACCACCCCTGGCCCGTAATATTGCGCGGTGTCGATGTGATCCACCCCGGCGTCAACAGCGGCCCGTAGGACTGCGATGGCTTCGTCACGGTCGCGCGGTGGGCCGAAGACGCCGTCGCCTGCCAGCTGCATCGCGCCGTACCCGACACGCCAAACCTCCTTATCGGCAATGCGATAGCGGGAATCAGGCATAGATGGGCGCCACGTCGAAGTACACCCGGTAGTCGTCGATCTTGCCTGCGGCGTCGGTATGAAAGATCGTGACGCACGGGACGGTGACCTGCTGCCCGTCCTTGCG